>JAYTIO010000077.1:0-12202 GCA_043731805.1 Pedosphaera sp.
ACGATGAGCCGGTTGTCCACCAGCAGGTCGGCGACGAACTCTCCGATGACCGTGCCGTCCTCGTCCCGAACGGTTAGCGGCACCTGGTGCTTCACGTCGAGGCCGAGCTTCCGCAGCCGGTGGGCCAGCGCGTTCTCATAAACTTTCTCGACGTGTCCATGCGCGTGATAGACGTGAATCTCGTAGCTGGTTTGGCGCACGATGTCGGAGAGCTGCATGATGTCTAGTTGCATGGGGGTTCCTTTTGTTGTTTTGCCGAGAAAGGACACAGAGGACCCAAAGAATTCCTTTCCCAGTCTTCTATGTGCTCTCTGCGCCCTTTCGCGGCAAAAATCATTTCTTCCCTCCCTTGCGGCTGGCGAACCACTGCACCAGCAGCAGCTCGCTGAAGCACAGGGCCAGCACGGCCCAGAGGAGCGGCTTCCAGACTTCGCGGCCGAAGCGGCGGTCCTTGTCCATCTGCTGATAGTCGGCGACGGAGCCGAGCAGCGTGGCTTGGAGGGATTCGGCGAGGGACTTGCGCTCCGGCTCAGTGAGCTGGCGGAGGTCGGACTCCGCGCGCGCGGTGCTGACGACGAACGGCGTCGGGCCGCCGTCGGGCGCGGCGAGCGTGTAGGTGCCAGGGCGGCCCGTCTTCGTGAACTCAACGTAGCCGAGCGCGCCGCGACCGGTGATGACCACCTCGTGCCGCACGCCGTCCGGCACGGTGAACTGCGCCTTGCGTCCGACGTGTGCGCGAGAGACGAACGCGGCTAGCGGCTTGCCCACCTCGACGTTGCGCGGCGGCTGCGCCTGCGACGCGAGGTAGATGACGAGCCGTTGCATCAACGGCACAAAGACGGGTCGCACGGGCAGGTTGCCCCAGTCGGCGTCGCAGGGGACGGCGCATTGGAGGATGCGGCCTTCGCCGAGCTTCTTCTCCACGAGGAACGGGTCGGCGTTGCTGAGTTGCGCGAGGATGGCGAGGCCGGGGTCGGCTTGCTCCTGGCGCGTGCCGAGCTGGAACCAGAGCTTCATCTCGGCGTCGGCGAGGTTGCCGTTGCGCGCGTCGTTGAAGAGTTCCATCGCCGGATGCGTGAAGGGCTGGACGACAATCTTCGCGCGCGGCTTGCCGTCCTCGAGGCCGCCGGCGAGCGCGGTGAAGGGCAGTGGCAACAAGCCGGCGGCGCGCAGCGTGCGGTGATACCAGTCCGTGTTCACGCGGTTACCGGGGAAGACGAGCAGGCCACCGCCGTTCGCAACGAAGCCAGCGAGGGCGGCGACTTGCGCGTCGGCGAGCTGGCGGACATTCGCGAGCACGACGACGCGGGCCTTCGACAGCGCTTCGGGCGTGAGGTCGCCGGCCGCGATGACGCGCGTGAGGATGAGGTCGCTGCCGCCGGTGGCGGCCTTCATCGCGGGCGAGAGCGCGATGTCGAGGTAATCGGTCTCGCCCTTGAGCGGCTCGGGGCTGGGGTCGCCGTTGACGAGCAGTGCCGGGAGTTTTTCCCAGACGGTGACGACGGCGGCGAGGGAGTTGTCGGCCTTGAGCGCGTCGGCGTCGGCGTTGACTTCGAGCGTGTGGAAACCGGCGGTGTCGAAGGTGTGCGTGAAGAGCACTTGCCGCTGCTCGCCGGGCGCGAGGGCAATCTGCTGCGCGCCGCGCTCGCGGCCATCGGCGTGGAAGAAAACGCGGAGGTCGGGCCACGCGCGCTCGCCGAAGTTGCGGAGTGTGGCGCGGACTTGGAGCGGCTGGTTCACGCCGAGCGCGAGCTTGGGCAGGTCGAGCGACTCGACGGCGACGTTGTCACGCGACTCGGTGCCGACATGGAGAAACGTGACGCGCGGCGGGACGGGCAGGCGCTTCAAGGTCTGCAAGGCGCGCCCACGAGCCGCCGCCTCGCCGTCGCTGAAGCTGGCTTTCTGAAAGTCGCTGAGGACGACGAATTCCTTCAGCCCGTGCTGCATCTGGGCGGCGACGTTGGCGGCGAGTTCGAGGGACTCGGGGAAGTTGGCTGCGCCGAAGTTCGCTTCGAGTTGAGCGAGCGCCTTGGTCACGCGGACGGTGTCGAGCGTTGGGGCTTCGAGCAGTTGCCTCGGGGTGCCGCCCATGAGCACGACGGCGACATCGGAGCCGGAGCCGGCTTGCTCGATGAGCTTCGCGGCGGCTTCCTTGGCCTGCGTGAAGTTCGAGGCCGCGCCCGCGCCGGCGGACATGGAGTAGGAGTCGTCGAGCAGGATGATGAGCGAGGTCTTCGCGCCGCCGAGCAGCGCGCGCATCCCGGTGAGGACGGGCCGCGCCATGCACAGCGCGAGCAGCACGGGGATGAGGCAGCGCACGAGGAGCAGGAGGAGTTGCTCGAACTTGAGCCGGCGCGTGTGCGCCTGGAACGCGGCGTCGAGCAGGTGCATCGCGCCCCACTGCACGACCCGCGGGCGGGAGCGGTTGAAGAAGTGGAGCAGGATCGGAATCGCCGCCGCCGCCATGCCACCGAGGAGGAGGAGGTTGAGGAAGGTCATCGGGGCGTAGAGGCACGGCGGGCGAATGCCGAATGAGTCGTCATCGGGGCATTCGGGCGCTGACTCGCACGCCAGAGGTTCGGCCAGTCATCCGCCTCTCCGTGTCGCCCATCGAAGGTCGAGGCTAAGGTGAAGCGGCGCGTGTTCATTTGCGTGGTGCGCGGACAGTTGCGGAAATGAACAGACCTGCCAAGCGCGACGACTTCCCGCGCCGCCGCCCTCGTGCTACCAATGCCGCGCGATGCGTGCCCGTTCTTCTCTCTCGTGGCTCGGTCTGGCCTGTGCCGCCGGACTGGTGGGGGCTTGGCCCGCGTTCGCCCAACCCGCAGCCACACCGCTGCCTGGCACCAACCAACCCATCCGCGTCACCATCTCCATCCCGTCCGCGCAGACGCGCGTCATTGGGGACCCGACCCCGCTGGTGTGGCGCTTCACCAACACGTCCACGCAAGCGCTCGCGTTCATGTGGGAAGGCTGCTGCCGCAACAACGGCAAGGTGGAGATGAAGCGCCTTGGCCCGCCGCCACCCGCCCAGGGCATCGTGCCCGCGCACAACGGCCCCGGCCCGGGCATCTACAGCCCCAAGTGCGACCATTGCAAACAGACCCGCAAGCTCGGCGAACTCACCGTCGAGGCGGTCGTCGCCGGGCCTTCGCTCGCGCACCAGTTCGCGCGCGCGGTGCGGCTCGCGCCCGGTGCGACGCAGGAGCTCTCCACGCTGCTGGGCGACTGGGTGAAGGCGGAGTTCACTGGCGACTACAAGGTGCGCGCGAACTACCTCGGGGTCTCGCCCCAGCAGCGCCCGCAGATGCCGCGCGGCGTGGCGCTGTGGAACGGCCGCACCGCCAGTGCCGAACTCGATGTCTGCCTCCTCTCTGTCGCCGACTACCTCGCCGAGCGGCCGGCGCGCGAGGCCACGCGGCAACTGCGGCTGGAACTCTCCGGCCCCGCCCGCGTGGTGCCCTTCCAGCCCGCGCCGCTGCGGCTCAAGCTCACCAACGCCAGCACCCAAGCGCAGCGGCTTGACTGGCCCGCGTGCCTCGACCTGTGGCTCGTCACGACCAACGGCAGCCGCGTCGTGCCCGCGAGCGAGCCCCTGCTCGGCGCGGCGGAAACCCTCGTCCTCCCCGCTGGCGGCAGCGTCGAGCGCGACCTTCCCTTCAGCCACGAACTCCTCGTTGGCGAACCGCTCGGGGACTACCAAGTCTTCGCCGACCTCCGCGAAACCACCAACGCCCTGCGCGTCCCCTCGAACCCCATCGCCCTCGCCTGGCAGCTTGACCGCGACGCCGTCACGGCCCTCCTGCGCGCCGCCGACACCCAACCCCTCACCGGCGCGCGCAACGCCCCGCTCAAACTCCTGCGCCTTTACCTCGGCGAACTCGCCGCCGCCCTGCACGCCGTGGACACCGCCGCGCTCTCGCCCGTCGCCGCCAAACTTGCCGCCGACCTCCGCACCGCCGCCGTGTTGAAACCGCTTTCGCCTCGGCCCGGTCGCGTGGACTTGAGCCTGCGCGTGTGGCCCGACGGCCAGTTCGAGTTCAACGACGCCGCGCTCGTGGCCGCCTTCGCGGGACGTTCACTCACGCCGGCCGAGCAATTTGGCGAGGTCATCGCCGTGCGCCGCCACCTCGGCTGGGACCTGGCCGCGAGCCTGAAGCCCGAGCCCGCCACCCGGTTGCGGCACGTCGCCACCGCGCTCGCCGCCATCGCGCCGCTGCACGCGAACCTCGACACCACGCCGTCCACGACGGTCTTCAACACAGACTCGACGGCCTTCAGCGGCGTGACGTTTCCGGGCTTCGTCATCCCCGCGAACCTCGTGCTGCGCGTGACCAAGACTGGCCAGACCGTGAAGCTCGCCGTCGCCCGCCGCCTGCCCGACGCGGAGCGACCCGGGGTGCCGGTGCTGTTTAGCGCGGTGGATTTGGCCAAAGCCAACTTCACCCCTGTCGTCAACGCCACGGCGCTCGAAGTGCTCCTCGCCGACGGCCAGCTCGTCACGCCCCGGGCGCTCGTGCTGGCCGCACCGGACGTGACGTGGAGCGAACTCGGCGCGGCGCTCGCCCCGGTGCTGAATCGCAGCCTGGCCTTTGACTTGGTGGTGCCGTAGCTGCATATCCAAGCTCGCTTTTGCGACTGAACCGCCGAAACCTGTCCCCCACTAGCACCGTCCTAACCGGCAATAAACGTTCACGTTATGAACCCGCTCGAACATCAAGCCCAGCTCGCCGACCTCTTCCTCACCCGCCGCCAATGGCTCGCCCGCTTCGGCATGGGCATGGGCGCGGTGGGCCTCGGGGCCATGCTCGGCGAGGAGGCCCGCGCCGCCGCCGACCTCAACCCGCTGGCCCCCAAGCAGCCGCACTTCCCCGCCAAGGCCAAGCGTATCATCCACATCTTCGCCAGCGGCGCGCCCTCGCACGTGGACACTTGGGACCCGAAGCCCTCGCTCACGAAGAACGACGGCAAGGCCATCTCCAGCGGCGGCGGCGTCGCGTTTGGTTCGCCCTTCAAGTTCACGCCGCAAGGCAAGTCCGGCCTGGAGTTCAGCGAGGTTTTCCCCGGCCTGGCCAAGCACGCAGACAGCCTGGCCGTGGTGCGCTCGCTCTACACCGACATCCCGGCGCACGACGTGGCGACGGTTTTCATGAACACCGGTTCGCTCCGCATCGCGAAGCCCTCGCTCGGCGCGTGGACGCTCTACGGCCTGGGCTCGGAGAACCAGAACATGCCCGGCTTCATCTCGCTGCGGCCCGGCGGTGGCACGCCCGGCGGCGCGCAGAACATCCAGTCCGCCTTCCTGCCCGGCGTCTTCCAAGGCTCGAGCATCAACACGCAAGCCGCCTCCGTGGAGCAGATGATCGAGAACATTCGCAACAACTACCTGGCCCCCAAAGAACAGCGCCGCCAGCTCGACCTCGTTCACCAGCTCAACGCGATTCACAGCCAGAACTTGCAGAAGGACGCCCAGCTTGAGGCGCGCATCGAGAGCTTCGAGATGGCTTACAAGATGCAGACGGCGGCGACCGATGCGTTCGACATCATGCAGGAGCCGGAGAACGTCCGTTCGCTTTACGGCAGCTCGGCGCAGGGCAAGCAACTCCTCATCGCGCGGCGGTTGGTCGAGCGCGGCGTGCGCTTCGTGCAAGTCTGGGCTGGCGGCTGGGACCACCACAACGACCTCGCGGACCGGCTGCGGCAGAAGGCCAACGAGATTGATGGCCCAGCGGCGGCGCTGCTCACGGACTTGAAGCAACGCGGGTTGCTGGACAGCACCCTCGTCATCTGGGGCGGCGAGTTCGGTCGCAAACCCACGCGTGGCAAAAACGACAGCGCCAACGCCGGTCGCGATCACAACAACCGCGCGTTCTCGCACTGGCTCGCCGGCGGCGGCGTCAAGGGCGGCACGGCCTACGGCGCGACGGACGAGTTCGGCGGCAGCGCCGTGACGGACAAAGTCCACATCCACGACTACCACGCGACCCTGCTGGCGCTGCTGGGCTTCAACCACGAGAAGCTGACGTATCGCTACAACGGCCGGGACTTCCGCCTGACGGACAACTTCGGGAAGGTTGTCAAGGGGATCATCGCTTAAGGAACTGCCATGAAACGCACCAGCCTTCTCCTCGCTGCCCTCGCCCTCGCCCTTGGCGTCGCCACCGCTGCCGACGCGAAGAAAAAGAAACCCCCGGTCCCCGCGCCCGCCCCGGCTCCGGCTGCCAAGCCAGCCGCGCCCACTGCCAAAGCCCCGGTCACCGCTGCTGCTACCGCCACGCTCACCCCGGAGCAGACTGCATTCTTCGAGAACCGCATCCGCCCGCTCCTCGCCAGCCAGTGCCTGAAGTGCCACAGCGCCGCCGAAGGCAAGACCAAGGGCGGCCTCGCGCTCGACACCCGCGAAGGCGTGTTCAAGGGCGGCGATTCTGGCCCGTCCGTCATCGCTGGCAACCCGGACAAGTCCCCGCTCATCCGCGCCGTCCGCTACACCGACCCGAACCTCCAGATGCCGCCCAAGGGCGAGAAACTCACCGACGCCCAAGTCGCCGACCTCGTCACCTGGGTGAAGCTGGGTGCGCCCGACCCGCGCAGCGCCAACGCCAAGGGCAAATACGCCAGCGCTACCGAGCGCAAAGTCTGGTGGGCCTTCCAGCCCGTGAAGCTCACGCCCCCGCCCGCCGTGGAGAACAAGTCCTGGCCGGCCAACCCGGTGGACAACTTCATCCTCGCCAAGCTCGAGGAGAAGCAGCTCAAGCCCAGCGGCCCCGCCGACCGGCAGGTGCTCATCCGCCGCCTTTACTTTGACCTCATCGGCCTCCCGCCCACGCCGTCGGAAGTGGAGGCGTTCGTCGCCGATAAGTCGCCGACCGCCTACGAGAAGCTCGTGGACAAGCTCCTCGCCTCGCCGCACTACGGCGAGCGTTGGAGCCGGCACTGGCTGGATGTGGCGCGCTACTCGGACACCGTGGGCGACCCCGCCAAGCGCAAGGAGTCCCCGGCCTATCCCTTCGCGTGGACCTACCGCGACTACGTGGTGAAGGCGTTCAACGACGACAAGCCTTACGACCAGTTCATCCGCGAGCAGCTTGCCGCTGACCGGCTGCCCAACAACAAGGACCGCACCACGCTCGCCGCCTTGGGCTTCATCACCCTGGGCGACCACTTCAATGGCAACCGCGACGACATCATCAACGACCGCATAGACGTGGTGACGAAGGCCTTCAACGGCCTGACCGTGGCCTGCGCGCGCTGCCACGACCACATGTTCGACCCCATCCCGACGAAGGATTACTACGCGCTGCACGGCATCTTCTCGAACATCGAGGAGCCCAAGGAGCTGCCCATCATCGCCACGGCGGACAAGGTGAAGTATGCAGAATACCTGAAGGAGAAAGCGTTGCTGGACAAGGCCGAGGCCGAGCTCGCCGCCCAGGCCAAGGCTGCGAAAGCCGCCAAGACCAAGGGCACTTCCAAGAAGGAAATGCAGAAGGAAGCGCTCGAGCTGGAGGTCAAACACGACCGCTTGGACATCACGCATCCCGGTGCCCCGACGCGCGCGATGGTGGTGCAGGACGTGGACAAGCCGAAGGATTCGCCCGTGTTCATTCGCGGCGAGAAGGACAACAAGGGCGACCTCGTCCCGCGCCGCTACCTGGAAATATTCCGGCAGCCCAACGCCAAGCCGTTCGTCTACGGCAGCGGCCGGTTGGAGCTCGCCTACAGCATCGCGAACAAGAACAACCCGCTCACCTCGCGCGTGCTGGTGAACCGCGTCTGGCAGCACCACTTCGGCGAAGGTTTCGTGCTGACGCCCGACGACTTCGGCACCATGAGCACGCCGCCCAGTCACCCGGAGTTGCTCGACTACCTCAGCACCTACCTCACCGACAACGGCTGGTCCGTGAAGAAGCTCCACCGGCTCATCGTGCTCTCCGCGACCTATCAGCAGGCCAGCAAGGACAACCCGCGCTACGCCCAACTCGACCCGTTCAACCGCCTGCTCTGGCGGCAGAACGTCCGCCGCCTCGAGTTCGAGCCGCTGCGCGATTCCATCCTCTCGATGGCCGGCTCGCTCGACGCCACGATGGGTGGCCACCCGGTGAACCTCGGTGGTGGTGGCAACAACAACCCCGGCAAGGACAAGGCCAAGGGCGCCAGCCTGCGCCCCCAAGGCAACTACTCCACGCGCCGCACGCTCTACGGCTACATTGACCGCGCGAACGTGGCCGAGGTGCTCAACCACTTCGACTTTGCCCCGCCCGAAATGCCCAACGGCAAGCGCTACCAGACCATCGTCCCGCAGCAGGCGCTCTTCCTCATGAACAACCCGCTCGTCATCGAGCAGGCGCGCAAGATTGTGGAGCGCTCGGACTTCAAAGGCGTGGACGCCGACGAGCAACGCATCGCCTTCCTCTACCGCCTGATTTACCAGCGCTTGCCCACTGCGCAGGAAATTCAGCTCGGCCAAGGCTTCTTCGAGGAAGCCCCGGCCACCGGCCAACTCGCGCCCCCGCCCCCGCCCGCCGCGCCCGTTGCGCCCGTCAAGGTCGCCGCCGCCAAAGGCAAACTCCCGCTGCCGGCCCCGCGCGCCGCGCCGCGCCCCATGAGCGCCTGGGCCGAATACGCCCACGCCCTCATCCTCGCCAACGAGTTCACCTTCGTGAACTGAAGCGTCGGCGACTTGCTGTCGCCGTCCAGCCATGAGCGATAGCGATTTTCTCAAAGGTGCCTGCGGCAGTTGCCAAGGCCATCTGGAGTTCCCCGCCTACGCGCTGGGCATCACCACCACCTGCCCGCATTGCGGCATCGAGACCAAGCTGACCGTTCCCGAGGCACCCGCGCCAGCGCCGCCACCGCCACCGCCGCCGCCAGCGATGGTCTTGGAGCCACCGGTGGTCGCGACGGTCATCGCCCCGGTGGACGGCCCCTCCACGGGCGCGAAGCTGAAAAAGGTTCTCAAGGTGGTCTGGAGCATTCTCGTTGCCCTCGCCGTGGTGGGTTTCATCGGCTTCAAGGTCTGGAACAAGTTCCGCCGGGTGGCGAACACGGTTGAAACCGTGAAGGGCGAACCGAAGCCAGAGTCAGCCAAACCCGCCGCCAGTTCGCCCGTCAAAGCACCGCCGCCCAAGCCCGCCGGTCCGCCCGCCTCGGTGGTCGTCGCGAAGGGCGCCCCCCCCGCGCGCAAGCCGGGCGAGGAATTGCAACTCCTGAGCTTCGAGGTGCAGAAGGCCACCGACGGCAACCTGCAATACCTCGTCGGCGTCGTGACCAACCACGCCGCGAAACAGTTCTTCAACGTGAAGCTGGAGTTCGAGCTGACGCGCAAGGACGGCAAGTCCGGCGACCCGGCCACCGACACGATCCGCAACCTCCCCGCCAACGCGAGCGCACCGTTCAAGACCAGCATCATCGGCACCGCCCCCGTCATCAGCGCGAAGCTGGCGAAGCTGGAAGGAGAAAAGGAATGAGACAAAACTGTGGTGAAACCAGATGGGATGCCGAGCGAGCCACGCAGCAAACCTTCGCCCGTCGCGGAGCGAGGGGAGAAGGTGGCCGCAGGCCGGAAGAGGGATGCGGCCACCAACGCCGGCGCACGCAACCCCTCACCCCGGCCCTCTCCCCTCCTCCGATGAGGGGAGAGGGAGACGGGGAGCGCAGTGGCCCACTGGCGGTTCCGCCAGCGCTCATTCTCCATGAGTGGCATCGCTCTTTTCTCCAACTGCTGGGCTGCGCCGCCGTAGTCTTCGCCTGCCTCACCAGCGCCTTCGCCGCTGATACGGAATACCGGCTCGTCCGCATTGAGCCCGCCGCCCAGGCCGTCCGCGTCCGCCTCCCGCTCACCGACGTGACCGGCAAGGTCCGGCCCAAGGAACGCACGCCGGACGGTTACGGCGAGCCGCTCGCCCCCACCAAGACCGTGCTGGGTGAAAAGCACTTCCTCGAATGGCAAATCGGCTACGACACCCGTGACGCCGATGCGCCGAACGTGGTGAAGGAGATTCAGTTCGTCCGCAAGGGCGAGGCGAAGTTCGGCGCGGAGTTGAGCAAGCTGCTCGTGGAGGCGCTGCGCCTCGGCGTCATCTCGACCAATGACGTGCTCCGCGAACGCGACCGCCTCGCCAAGCTTTCCGAAGCCACGCTGGAGGAACGCGAAGGCATCACCACCGAGAAGTCACCGCTCGAAAACAAGAACGGCGCGTTGCCCGACGGCTTCACGCGCTGGACGCAGAAGGTGCCGCAGTTCCTGCGCGAGACGGAGCACGGCTGGATTCAAATCCAGCTCAAGCCCCGCCAGCGCGCCGTCGGCAACCAGGCGATGGTCTATGTCTGCCTGCCGATGACGCGCGTGCTCACCGCCGATGGCAAACCGCGCGCGCCCGGTCCCGCGAAGACGAAAGAGACCGTCTTCTACGAGTTCAACCGCACCAACGCCGGCTTCCTCCTGGACATCGTCCGCGCCTTCGCCATCGCCTCGAAACAGCACAACGAGGACATGGGGCAGATCCTCGGGAAGATTTTGGAACCGGGGCCGCCAAAGAAGCCGTGACCCGGGACCGCACGTAGTTAGCCGCAAAAGGGCGCAAAGAACGCAAATCTATGGGTTTGGCTGTGCGTGGGAAGTTGAGCCAAACCTTCGTCGAGCGGGTAAGTGGAAATCGAGTCGCTCCGGAATCTGAAGCACGTCGCTTTGTGCTCTCTGCGCCCTTTCGCGGCAATGCCAGCTACAGCAGCCAGGCGTTCTGGCTTTCCTTGTAGTGGCGGCGGCAGACGGAGACGTAGCGCTCGTTGCCGCCGATTTCGATTTGTGCGCCGGTCTTCACGGGCGCACCGCTGGCGTCGAGACGCAGGACCATTGTGGCCTTGCGACCGCAGTGGCAGATGGTTTTCAGCTCGATCAAGTTATCCGCCCACGCGAGGAGCCACTGACTGCCCTCGAACAGGTTGCCCTGAAAGTCCGTGCGCAGGCCGTAGCAGAGGACCGGGATGCGCAGGCGGTCGGCGAGGTCGGTGAGTTGCTCGACTTGGGCCTTGGTGAGGAACTGCGCCTCGTCCACGAGCACGCAGGAGAGGATGCGCTTCTCGTGGTCTTCCTCGGCGAGGGTGTAGAGATTTTCGTCCCGGCTGAAGGCCTTCGCCTCGGCTGAGAGGCCGATGCGGGAGGCAACCTTTCCGGGGCCAGCACGGGTGTCGAACTGCGGCGCGAGCACGAGGGTGTTCATGCCGCGCTCCTGGTAGTTGTAGCTGGACTGGAGGAGCAGGGTGCTCTTCCCCGCGTTCATCGCCGAGTAGTAGAAATAGACTTTGGACATGAGCGATTGCAGCCGCCGAGGTAAGAAGGCGGATTTGTCCGAGCGCAACCGAGTCCGCCTCCTCACCTCGGCGGCTACCCGGTCACACCTTCCCAATCCACTTGCGGTCTTCCCACACGGCTTTGAGCGAGGTCACGTTCTTCGAGTCGAGCACCTTCATGGCGGCCGTGCCGAGGTCGCCGCGTTTCAGCGCGTGCCAGGCGTCGCTGGCGTTGATGGCGACATGCTGGAGGACGCTCGGGTCGCGGTAGCAGTCAATCATGCACGTGGTGCAGCCGTCGCGGATGAGCTTGGTGTCGTCCCACTCATAGACTTTGCACATGGGCTTGTCCCACGCGTGGCAGCGGTAGAGGTCGAGGTTCCAGTCGAGGTAGAAATACTTGTGCCCACCGAGGCAGCCAAACTTCTCCTTCTCGCCGCGCAGGTGGCGCTGCATCTCGTCGAGCGACTCGGTGGGGTTCACCACCGGATAGCCGCTGCTGCGCTTCATCTTCTTGATGTTCTCGAAGAGCGCGAGCAACTCGGTGTTGTTGAAGTTCACCAGGCCGCTGTCGCTGAAGCTGAGGTAACTGGAAGCGAGGCTCGTGAGCGGGTAGCTGAAGGTGCAGCTCTCGAAGCCGAGCGTGCGGAGGAAGTCGGGCAGCTTCTCGTAGTCCTCGATGAGCCGGCTGGCGGTGATGCTGGCGGTGCATTGGATGCCCGCGCCTTTGAAGAACTCATTCGCCTTCTTGATTTTCCGGCACACGTCGGGGAGGCCGCGGTTAGCCTCGTGCTTGGCCACGTCGTGCGCGTCGATGGACATGATGACGCTGGTGAGGCCATCGCTGGCGAGCGCCTTCATGTTGTCGTCGTTCCACAGGCCGCCGTTGGTGCAAATCATCGGGTGGATGCCT
>JAYTIO010000078.1:0-1510 GCA_043731805.1 Pedosphaera sp.
GCGCGCTTGCAGGTCTTCGCAGAGCGCGGAGTAGGTCTGGTCCAGCGGCGGCAGGCGGTGGTTCTTGCAGATGTTGAAATGGTCCTCGTGCGTGTCCCAAGCAGTCGGGTCGCCGCCGGTCTTGTCGAAGGATTCCCAATACACGGTCACGAAACGCGTGCCACGCTCAACAAGCCGCCGCGCCGTCAGCGCCGACTCGCCGAAGAGGTGGCGGCCGTAGCGGTCGCGCAATGCTGGCTTCTCGTCGCCGAGGTCGAACGCCCGCCACGCGCTGTCCGTGGAGCTGTTGTCCGCGAGGATGTCGAGGGCGCGCTTCTGGTAGGCGTCGTAGCGCTCGTAAGCCTCGGAGTTGCCCACGCGGTCAGCCTGCGTGTGCAGTTGCTCGGCGAGCGAACGCCGCCGGGCGAAGCGGTCGAGGGTGATTTCGGCGGGCAGTTTCGTCCCGGGGACGAGGATGTTGCCGGTCGCCTGGTGCTGGATGTCGTAGAAAGATTTCGGCTCGTAGGTGTCGCGCAGTTCGCAGTCCGTCACCAGCGGGTCCCACTTGCGGCCGAGCCAACCGGCGAAGGGGCCGGGGCGGGTAATCTTTTGGCCCCAGCCGGGATTGCACGGCATCCACACGCTCGCTGGCGCGGTGCTGCGGCTGGTGCGGGAAAGATACTCGACCATCGCGTTCATGCTCGGGGCCTGTGTGTTGAGCACGGGGACGAGCGACTCCAGCTTGTCGGCGGGCGCGCCGGTCATCGTGTAGAGCATCCCGGCGCTGTGGTCGTTGTGCTCGTGGGTGGCAGAGCGGATCAGCGTGGAGCGGTCCATCCACTTCGCCATGCGCGGGAGGTGCTCGCAGAAATGCACGCCGGGCAGCGACGTGCGGATGGAGCCGAACTCGCCGCGCAGTTCGCGGGGCGCGTCGCGCTTCGGGTCGAAGGTCTCCTGCACGGCCGGCCCGCCAAAGAGGTAGAGGAGAATGACGGACTTGGCTTTGCCGCGCCCGGGCTTGGCGGGCAGCGTCGCCTCCGCACGCAGCAACTCCGGCAGCGACATGCCCAGCAGCGACAAGCCGCCGAGGCGCAGCATCTCGCGGCGACGAAGGCCATCGCAGGCGGTTTTACTTTGTCCAAGGACGCGAATCATGGTCGTGCGCAGGCGCCGGGCTGGTGCCAGAACCGTAGCGGCGGAGGCGCCGCCGTCAATGAGGGAAGTCCGTGCGGAGCTTCGGTAAACGTGTTGGGACGAAAGCCTCGCTGTGGGGCCATGAACCGGCCAGTTCAGCACCGAAGCTGGGATTGGATCAGGCGGCGGATGCGCGACCTTTTTCGTCCCCACTCCCTAGGTTTTCATGAAGCAGAATTTGGGTCTGAAAATAATTGAAATCCCCCATTGACAACTCCGCCCGGAGTTCTAGCGTTGAGGCAGTTATTTGAAGCTTTTGATTCGGGCGGCAGCACGTTTCTTCAGAGGGATTCCCCATCCCCACCTCCTTGGCGTCTGCTGCCCGAATCGTTTTTTC
>JAYTIO010000079.1:0-2637 GCA_043731805.1 Pedosphaera sp.
GTTACGACGGAGCCGCCCCAGCCGAAGTAGCAGGCGAAATCCGCCCCGGCCCCAGCGGCTCCCCCTCTTGCTGCGAAGGCGCAGAAGGTCTGTCCCCTCTGCGGCACGATGAACGAGTTCTTCGCCCTGCTCTGCGGCGGCGCGGGCTGCGGGAATGACTTGAGCGCGGTGCTGCCCAGCGGCGGCGTCCCCGCAGCGAACCCAGCTCCGGCGCAACCCGCGAGCGCGCCCGCGCTCACCAGCCTTACCCGAACTGCTGCTCTCCGTCGGCGCGCAGAACTTCGAGTGCCGCGACGGCGATTTCATCGGACGCGAGGGCACGGTGGGTTGCCATGTCTTCTCCGGCATCGGCACGGTGTCGCGGCGGCACGCCTTGCTCACGCAGCGCGACGGTCAGTGGTTCGTCACCGCGCTGGCGGGCGTGCAGAACATCACCCAGCTCGACGGTCGCGAACTCCCGCGCGGCACCCCGCAACCGCTCACCGGCGAACACACACTCAAGCTGTCTACGCAGTGCGAGGTGAGGTTGCGGGTAGGGAATAGGGAATAGGGGACGGGGGATAGGGAGCACCGGTCTTCCCTATCCCCTATTCCCTCGTCCTTCCCCTCGGCGCTTGTCACCTGTCACCCGCCCTTTCACGCTCCCCGCCATGCCCACCGAAGCTGAGTTCCTCGCTGAGGTCGCCACGCCGCGCTGGATAAAGTATGTGCTCCGCTTCCTGCCGGTGAAGTCCCAGTTCATCCTCTCCAACAACATCCGTGACCGCTACCCGTTCCTGCTCGAAGCTGCCCAGCCGGCGAAGCCTGCCGCCCCGCTGCCGACGGCCAGCCCGAGCAACCCGCCGTCCCGGCCCAGCCGACCAAATACGTCCCGCTCGCGCTCACCGCCAGCGTCACCGAGGCGCTCAAGCTGCGCGGCTACCAGTTCTTCCTGGAATACAACGCGGTCGAAGGCTTCGGCGTGCTCACCCCGCGCGGCGAGTTCGCCGACGTGACGCGCAAGTTCTTCGCCGACACCTTCAAGCTCTCCTTCGACAACACAGGCCGGGCGAAGTGCAGCTTGGCGAAAGCCCTGGAGACCCTCGACCGCGTCGTCGCGCACAAGGAGCAGTTCATCGCCGTCTTCTTGGACTTCGCCTCGCGCTACCTGAAGCGCGTGGACTCGCTGGATACGTGCGGACACGAGTTCTTCAGCAAGGCGCTCGTGCAATGCCACGGCGCGCAGCCGCACATCACCGCGACGAACTCGCTCGCGCAGTTCAACTCCGTCTTCTGGCTGTGCGACAAGGAGAACGACCTGCCCGACTGGCTCGTGCTCAACAATCCGCGGCTCCGCGCCGTGACCATCCCGCGCTCGGACCACCGCAGCTCCCCGTAATTGACGCCTCGTGGACTGGCTGCCATGTTCCCCCAGATGAAGCTCGACATCTCGCGCCTGCTGGATTCTTGGGAATACAAGCCCGGGCAGGTGCTCGTCCGCCGGCTGAAGGGCAAGGACGGAACCCAAAAAATCCAGCTCCGACTCGACCTTGGGGTGCTTCAGATGAACGCCGAGGGGCGGCCCGACGGGAAGCGCCCGCTCGGCCACGAGTCCTACTTCCACCATCTGGTGAGCCAGTTGGAGAAGCACCGCGCGGCGCATGAGGGGAGCGACGAGGAGTTCACCCTAACCGGCGAAGATTGCGCGCGGCTCCAGCAGGAGGGCATCCAGTATCACCACCGTTACATCTGCCTCTACCAGTTGGGCGACTACGTGGCGGTCGTGCGCGACGCGGAGCGGAACCTAGAGGTGTTCGACTTCGTGGACGAGTTCGCCGAGACCGACGAGCTGTCTTGGGCGCTGCAACAATTCCGGCCGCAGCTCCTGCTCATGTTCACGCGCGCCAAGGGCATGATGGCGCTGGAGAAGAAGGAATACGCCGCCACCGCCCGCGAGGTGGAGAACGGCATCGCGACGCTGCGCGAGTTCTACAACGCCTTCGAGCGGCCCGACCTAGCCGAGCAGTCCGGAGAAATCCACTCACTGGAGCAATGGCTGGAGAACCTCCGCAACAACCGCGAGAAGCGCGAGGACAAGCCGGTGGCCGAGTCGCCGCAGCCCAGCGAGCGGCAGAAGCTGGAGCAGGCGTTGCAGGAAGCCGTCTCGCGCGAGGACTACGAACAGGCGGCCCGGGTGCGGGACGCGCTGCGGAATTTGAAGGTGCCGTAGGCGCGGACAGCTATCAGCCGTCAGCGGTTAGCAAGACGCGCGCTTAGTTGAGCGCTGGATGGGGTAATGGCTGATGACCGGCCCCCACTCAGTTCCAATTCAAATCCTCCGGCTGCTCGGACAGCAGCCGGTATTGCCAGCCCTGTTGGCGGACCAGCTTGGCCCAGAGCTGCTTGTCGTCCTGCCGGAAGACCAATTCCACCGAGGCCGGATGCTGGAGCCACGCGCCGCGCTTCATCTCGTCGTCGAGCTGGCCGGGCGACCAGCCGGCGTAACCGGCGAAGACTTTGAGCTGCTGCGTGGGGGAGAAGGAGGCCCCGAGGTCGGCCAGGTCGTCGAGCGAGTGGTCGAGGTGGAGGTTGGGCAGCACGTTCGCGTCGGGCAGGAAGGCATCGGAATGCAGATAGCTCAAGGCCTGCGGCTGCACC
>JAYTIO010000080.1:0-7946 GCA_043731805.1 Pedosphaera sp.
CGACCTCGCCGACACCGGCTGGGAGCCGACGCAGGCGGAAATCCAGCGCGACGGGCAAGACCTCTTCGGCGGCGCCTTCGAGCGCTTCTGTGGCCGCCAGCAAGCCCGCGCTGCGCAGGCTCCGCCGCCAACCGCCCCGAGCCGCAAGCGGCGCGCGGCCAAGTCACGGTGAACTCCGGCAGGTAGGGCGGGTTGTCCCAACCCGCCGCGCCGTTGGCGAACAGCCCTGCAAGCGGCGCGCTGGGACAGACGCGCCCTACCAATCGAGTCATGCGCGCCTGCGTCATCTTCAACCCCACCGCCCGGGGCAACAAAGCCCGGCACTTCCGTCGTCACCTCGACGAGATGGCCGTGGGCGTCGCCTTCAAACCCACCCAAGCCCCCGGCGACGGTCGTCGCCTCGCTGCCGAAGCTGTCCGCGATGGCTTCGACACCCTCGTGGCCGCTGGCGGCGACGGCACGGTGAACGAAGTCCTCAACGGCCTCGCCGACGCCCCGGACGGCTTCGCCCGCGCGCGCCTCGCCGTGCTGCCGTTGGGAACCGTCAACGTCTTCGCCCGCGAGTTGGGCCTGCCGTTGCGCGTGCGCGCCGCCTGGCAGGCCATCCTCGCCGACCGCGAGCGCCGGATTGACGCCCCCTTCGCCGAGTTCACCGCGCTCGACGGCACCCGCCAACGCCGCTACTTCGCCCAACTGGCCGGGGCCGGTCTCGACGCCCGCGCCATCAGCCTCGTGGACTGGCGGATGAAGCAACGCGTCGCGCAACTCGCCTACGTGCTGGCGGGCCTGCGGGCGATGCGCGAACCGCAGCCGCTCATCACCGTCGAGGCGGACGGACGGACCGTCACGGGCGAGTTGGTGCTGGTGGGCAACGGGCGCTTCTACGGCGGCAGCCTGCCGATGTTCCCCGCCGCCCGGCTCGACGACGGCTTGCTGGACCTCTGCGTCTTCCCCCGCGTGACCTGGGGACTCATCTTCCGTTACGCTGCGGGCTTCGTGACCGGTTCACCGCGCCCACCGCGTGACTTGCAAGTGCTGCGGGTGGCGCAGGCCAAACTCACCTCAGCGGCCCCGGTCCCCTTTGAGCTGGAAGGCGACCTGTGCGGCACGCTGCCGCTGGAACTGGGCGTCCTCCCCGGCGTCCTGCGTGTCATCGCGTAACCGCTGGGAGGCGAACCGTTACTTCGACCTCGGCTTCACCGCCGCGACCACGACCGTCCGTCCCAGCAGCATTTTCGGGTCGCTCATCGCGCGCACGAGCGGGGCATTTTGCTCATCAATGGTGCGATACTTGGTGACCTCTTTCCGATACGCCAGCGCGCCGAACAGCCGGATGAAGGGGTAGAGCAGCAGCAGCTTCGGAATCGCGGAGCGCTGGGGTTTGTCCACCGTCCACGCCACCTGGTCGAAGCCCGCGTCCATCAGCGCATGGGCAATGTAGAAGTAGGACACGGGATTGATGTGGCCACCGGTCGAGTAAAGTGCGCTGTGTTTCACCGGCAGTGGGCCAAAGAGGTTCCAGTAGCCGAACGAAAGGAAGCGCAGGCGCGAGTTGAGGTTGAGAATGTTCGGCGTGGTCAGCACGCACAGCCCGCCCGGCTCCAACACGCGGTAGAACTCACGGAGCGTTTCACGGAAGTGCTCCAAATGCTCGATGACCTCGGTCGCAGTGAGGAGGTCGAAGGCGTTCGCCGCATAGGGCAACGGCTGGGTGTTCAGGTTGGCAATCTCCACTCGCTGGCCGGGGAGCTTCATCAGTTGGTCCGTGTAATCACACGCGGACGAGGCCACTTGAAACTGCGCCTGCACGCGGCGAATCAGCTCCCCGGTGCCGGCCCCGACATCGAGATGCTGGCGGAAGGGTTGAACCGCCGCGCGTTGCTGTGCGAGGCGAAGGACGGCGGCGTAGATGTTCTGGGTGCTCATGCGGCGCGCGAATCCTTCACCACCCGGTGAGCGCTGCAAACAAAAAGGCGGCTCAAACTGCTTGTCGCCCAGCCTGCCCGGGGTCCGCGCTAGGGCTTCTTCACCTTCACCACGCTGGCCGCGGCGACTTCCTCCGCCTCGGCCTGGTTCAGCGCGGCCCATTGGTCCTTGGACAGCAACCCTTCGAGGCGGGTCTTGAAATCCTTGGCGGTCTTCTCATTGGCTTCCTTGTAAACCTCCGCCGCGCTGGCCTTGTCGCCCTTCAACTGGGCGAACCGGTCGCGAAACGCTTCGCTGGTGGCGCCGGACACTTCCTCGAAGACGGTGCTGATGCTGGCGATGAGTTTGCGCTGGTCGGCGGTGAGGATGGCGTCCACGCGCTCCTTGAACTGGCCGCGCGCCTCGTCATACGCCCTGCGGGCCGCTTCGCGGTCGGCTTCGGAGGCGTTGGGGTTTTGTTTGATGGACCCGGCGAGCTTCTGGAGTTGCTCGTTCCCGAGGGTCTCATCGCGGGCGGCGAAGAGCTTGGGCTTCTGCTCCTCGGTGAGAAGCAGGGCGGCGTTCAGTCCGGGGATGAACGGCCCGGCGAGCGGGCTTTTCTTCGCCGTCCACAGGGGAAAGCCGCCGAGGTTGCCGACCTTCTTCTGCGCGAGGGCGGGCAGCACCAGCACGGTGGAGAACGTGAGCAGGAGGGGGAGCAGGGTGGAACGAACCGAGGCAACAGTGATTTTCATTGGCGCAGGCTACGCCAGAGCCCTGCGGGTGCAATGGGGGAAATCGCCAGCCGAACCACCGCCCTTATTCCTCTGCGTGCCGTTCGCCCACATGCCCACAGACGCCGCGCTTGCTCACAGCGACGAACTCGAGAAACAGCTTCCCGGCCGTGCCCGTGGCGATGGCACCCGCTTCCGCCAGCGCGTCGCGGCGGAGTTTGCCGCTGCGGAAGAGCAGGTGGTAGAGCCGCTTGAGTTCCGTGCGTTGCTCTGCCGTGAACCCTCCCCGCCGCAGGCCGATGGTGTTCAGCCCGCAAATCGAGTTGATGCCCGTCGCGATGCAGAAGGGCGGCACGTCCTTGCTCACCGCCGCGCCGCCTTGCAGCAGCGCGAGCGGCCCGACGCGGCAGAACTGGTGCACCAGCGAGTTCGCCGAGAGGAAGGCGCGCTCGCCGATCACCGCGAAGCCCGCGATGGCCACGCCGTTGCAGATGATCGCGTGGTCGCGCACCTGCACGTCGTGGCCGATGTGCGCGTTACCCATGATGAAGCAGTGCGAGCCGATGACCGTGCAGGTGTCCGGCTTGGTCGCGCAGTGGATGGTGGCGTGCTCGCGGATGGTGTTGTCGTCGCCGATGACGAGGCGCGTCGGCTCGCCCTTGTATTTCAAGTCCTGCGGCGTGTCGCCGATGACGCAGCTCGCATGAAAGCGGTTCCGCGCGCCAGCCGTGGTGTGTCCGGTCAAGTAAGCGTGCGGCCCGACGACGCAGCCGGGGCCGAGCGTGACGTGGCCGTCAATCACGGCGTAGGGCCCGACCTGCACGTCAGGCGCGAGTTGGGCAGTCGGGGCGATGAGGGCAGTGGGGTGGAGCATGGGAGGGAAAAAGTGTTCAGTAGTCAGTGTTCAGCGGTCAGTGACGGACGGAGTGCGCCGCGCCTCAATCTGAACACTGAACACTGAATACTGAACACTTGCTTCGCCTTCATGAGTAGAAGAACCCCAACTCCCGCAGCGACGCGAAATCCCGCGCCCGCTCCGTCGTGCGGTGGCCGAGGATGACGTGGTCCAGCACCTCAATCTTGAGCAACTGCCCGGCGCGGATGAGGTCGCGCGTCACCTTGATGTCGGCCTCGCTCGGCGTCGGGTCGCCGCTGGGATGGTTGTGGACGAGCACGATGGCGGCGGCGTTCGCGACGATGGCGTGCTTGAAGACCTCGCGCGCGTGGACGTGGATGGAGTCGAGCGTGCCCTGCGAGATGTGCTCGATGCGGATGAGCCGTCGGCGCGTGTTCAGCAGCAACACGAGGAAGTGCTCCACCTCGTAGCCGCGCGCGTCCTCGCGCAGCAAGTCAGCAACCTGCTCCGGCTTATCCATCATCGGCGACTCGGTGCGAATCTCCGCAGCCATGCGGCGCGCGAGCGTGAACGCGGCCTGGAGCGTCACCGCCTTGTCGCGCCCGATGCCCTTCACTTCGCAAAGCTCCTTCACCGACGCTTGCGAGAGCCGTTCCAGCGTCTGGAACCTCGCGAGCAATTCCGAGCCGATGACCAGCGCGGATTTCCCCTGCAAGCCGGTGCGCAACAGGATGGCGATGAGGTCAGAGTTGGCCAGCGTGTCCGCGCCGTTCGCCGCGAGTCGCTCACGCGGGCGCTCGCTGGCGGGGATGTCCTTGATGCGTGGGCCGCTCATGGGTGGGTTGGAGCGCGGCTGTCCCAGCCGCAGCCGGCTGCTTCGGCCCGAGCGGGTTTGGATTGAAAGTGCGATGCGCGGCGAACGGACCGTGCTGCGGCTGGGACAGCCGCGCCCCACCCGCGTCCGGCATCGCGCTGACCGCTGACCGCTGACTGCTGACCGCTCATAGCTCCTTCACCACAAACTCCGCAAACTCGGCATGCAGGTGCGGCGGGATGCGGGCCTTGAAGCGCGCGGCCTTGCCCCGGTAGTTGCGCTCCACGATTTGCGCGACTTCGTGGAGTTTGGCGATTACGGCGGACTGCTCGTGCGGGATGGCGAGCTGAACGTAGTTGCGGACCGGCCGCAGCGCGGTGCCCAGCTCGGCCATCAACGCCTTGAAACCTTCGCCCGTGCGCGCGGAGACGGCCACGGCGCGCGGGTGGGCCATCAACCAACGGGCGACCAGGTCAGGCTCGGCGCGGTCAATTTTGTTGAGCACGAGCAAGATGGGTTTGTCCCCGGCGTGGATTTCTTCCAGCACCGTATTGACGGCGCGGATTTGCTCCTCGGCCTGCGGGTGTGAGCAGTCCACGACGTGCAGCAGCAGGTCCGCCTCGACGACTTCCTCGAGCGTGGCCTTGAACGCCTCGACCAGGCGCGTGGGCAGCTTGCGGATGAAGCCGACGGTGTCGGAAAGTAGGACGTTTTGATTCGTCGGCAGGCGCAGGCGGCGCGTGGTCGGGTCCAGCGTGGCGAAGAGTTTGTCCTCCGCGAGCACGGTTGCGCCGGTGAGTTTGTTGAACAGCGTGGACTTGCCCGCGTTGGTGTAGCCGACGATGGAGGCGAGCGGCCATTGGTTGTGCTGGCGGCCCGCGCGTTGCGTGGCGCGCTGCCGGCGGACGAGGGTGAGTTCCTCGTCGAGCTTCAAGATGCGCTCGGAGATTTTGCGGCGGTCCACTTCGAGCTGGGATTCGCCTTCGCCACCCATCGCGCCGACGCCGCCGCGCTGCCGCGAGAGGTGCGTCCAGTAGCGCGTGAGGCGCGGGAGCAGATACTGAAGCTGCGCGAGTTCGACCTGGAGCTTGCCCTCACGGGTGCGGGCGCGCTGCGCAAAGATGTCGAGAATCAGCGCGGTGCGGTCGAGGACGGTGCAGTCAAAGACCTTCTCCAAGTTGCGCGTTTGCGCGGGCGAAAGCTCGTCGTCGAAGATGACCGTGTCCACCTTCGACTCGCGGCAAAGCGCTGCGAACTCCTCCGCCTTGCCCGTGCCGATGAAGGTGGCGGGCGTGATGGATTCGAGCTTCTGCGTGCCTTCGCCGACGATGAGTGAACCGGCGGTGCGGGCGAGTTCGGCCAGTTCGGCCATGGAATCGGCGGTCTCGCAAGTGGTGCCGGACTTCATCTCGACACCGACGAGGAAGACGCGCTGGGCCTTGTGCTTGGGGTTGGCGATGAGTGCTTTCAAATCAGGTCGGCGCACAGCGTAACAGGGAGCGGGGCGGGGCGGAAGGGCGGCGTGCTGGGGACTTGGTCGGCTCTTGCTCTTAATCCTAATCTTAATCCTGCTCCACCCCGGGGCACGGAAGGAGGAGCAGGATTAAGATTAGGATTAAGAGCAGGAAGAAGCACCGGCACGGGTCAGGGCTGAGTGGGAGCAGGCAGCTTCAGCTCGATGCCCACGTCCAGCCGCACAGAAGCGCCTGTTGGGTCAAGCGTGGGCGTAAGGTTGATGACCGGGCCTGTGTTAGTGCTGTCGGAATACGCCTGGACGGCGAGTTGGGCTGCCTGGCCGCTCCGTGTAATGATCCGCGGAGAGGTCAACATATCCACGCCGTCGGTTTGCTCGGCCCACTTGAGCAAAGCCGCCAACTGCTCGGCGGTGAAGTGGGCCTGGCCTTGGCTGTGCGTCTGGCCGGTCCGCAATCCCTGGAGGCCGAGCTGCTCCATCGCCGCATCGGGGAACTCGATCAGGCGGGTGGCGACCATGACGGCTCCGGGCGCGCTGGCGTCCACGTCGGGCGTGAGCAGGCCAACGATGCGCTTGCCAGGCGTGGGGGAAGTCCAGCCGCCAAACGCGAGCGCGTGGCCGAGGCCGACGTTGGCGGAAAGCGTCGCGGTGAGGGTGGTGACGGGCGACGCAAGGGCGGCGGGCGGCGGATTGGTGGCCAACGGAAGTTTTGGAGCCGGGGAGGAACCGGCCTTGGGCGCAAGCCGCTGCTCGTTGCGCAGGCGCGTGACCTCGTTGCGGAGGCGGGCGAGTTCGAGGACTTCGGTGTCGGTGAGGGCGGGTGGGCTTGCGGAGGCGGCCTTGGCGGCGGTTTCAAGTTCACTAACGCGCTTGTGCAACATCTCGCTTTGCAGGTGCTGCTTCCAGCCTACAGCCTTGGCTCGCGCTAACTGGCTCAGGACATAGAGCAACCCTGCGAGCAGCAGAACGTTTGCGGTCAGGGAGAGCAACAGGAGGAGGCGTTCGCGGCGCATGATGTTTTGGTGGGCGGACAGTAGCAGCGCGCCGGGGGGTGAGAAGGCGCGAGTTGG
This sequence comes from Pedosphaera sp., assembly GCA_043731805.1. Taxonomy (GTDB): domain Bacteria; phylum Verrucomicrobiota; class Verrucomicrobiia; order Limisphaerales; family SXTU01; genus SXTU01. The sequence continues at coordinate 6,854 of JAYTIO010000080.1, forward strand.
GGGGCTGGCGCGTGGGCGGCGCGGTTGGCAAAAGCCTCGGCCAAACGGCTCGGAGGCTTCTAAACTGCGGGCGTGGCTGAAACTGGGCAGAGCATTTCCGTGGTCATCCCGACGCTGAATGAGGCGGCGGAGCTGCCTGAGTCACTGCGACGGCTGCGGGCGGTGCCGGAGGTGAAGGAGGTCATCGTCGCGGACGGCGGAAGCCGGGATGAGACGGTGAAGCTGGCGGAGGCGGCGGGTTGCGTCGTGGTGAGCTGCGCTCCGGGACGCGGACGGCAATTGTGCGCGGGGGCGGCGCGAGCGACGGGCGAAATCGTCTTGTTGCTGCACGCGGACACGTGGGTTCCGCCGGAAGCTGGGCGGGCGCTGCTGGCGTGTCTGGCGCAGCCCAGCATGGTAGCGGGCGGGTTTTACAAAGTGTTCCGCGACCCGCCGAGTTGGCTGGTGCGCGGGTCGCGGTTCAAGTGCTGGTGGCGGCTGCTGGTGGCGCGGCGGGTGATGGCGGACCAAGGGATTTTCCTGCGACGCGAGACGCTGGCGGGCATCGGTGGCGTGCCGGACGTGCCGTTGATGGAGGAGTTCGAGCTGTGCCGGCGGCTGCGTCCGCTGGGGCGCATCGCGCTGGCAGACGCGACGGTCGTCACCTCGGCGCGGAAGTTCCGCAAGCTGGGTGTGTTGCGGACTTACGCGCTGATGTGGCGGGTGACGCTGGGATATTACCAAGGCGTCCCGCTGGAGGAATTGCGACGGCTCTACGAACGGCGAGCTGGTTTTTAACGCAAAGACGCAAAGGCGCCGAGACGCAAAGAAGACAGATGGGGTGGGAAGAATTCCATTGGGGCGGTTGCCTTCTTCCCGTTCCCCCGCGTCTTTGCGCCTCTGCGTCCTTGCGTTGAAAAGGTTTCCCCTGCCCGCGCTTGCCTCATCGGTTGGCCCGCCCAATCCTCCGGCCATGTTCCGGCTCGGGCCACTTGAGCTTTCGTCCAACTTGTTCCTCTCGCCGCTGGCGGGCTACACGAACCTGCCGTTCCGCCTCGTCATCCGCGAGGTGGGGGGCGTGGACTTATGCACGACGGACCTGGTCAACGCGCGC
>JAYTIO010000081.1:0-3629 GCA_043731805.1 Pedosphaera sp.
AGCTTGAGCGAGACGTCGGTGGCCAGGAGCACGGTCGTGAAGCCAGCGACCAAGATGATTTTCAAACCCATCACCGGGGTCGCGACGGAAACATCGCCGTGCTGGAGGGCGAGGAAGTTGAGCAACTGCCCGAGCAGGTAGAACACCGCGACGAGCGCGGGCTGCCACAGGAGGCCCGCGTGGAACGTGCCGCCGAGGGGAAGCAAGAGGGCGAAGAGCGCGGCGGAGATGAAGTTCGAGACGAAGGCCATGCGCCAGAGGCCGATGCCGGTCGCCGCCGAGCGCTTGGCGAGCAGCGCACCCACGACGTAGAGCAGCGCGGCGAGGAGCGGGAGCAGGATGGGCAGAAGCGTGTTCAACGGGCGCAAGGGTGCCGAGGAGGGGCGGGCATCGGCAACCCCGAAGGGATGCTCCGGTTCTGCGGTTTGGCTCCGCCCACCGTGCGGCGATTACTTCGCCTCGATGGGCTTGGGCTGCGCCTTCTCCCACTCCGCCTTGGACACCGACTTGGTCTGGTGCAGGTGGACGAAGGTGCCTTTCTTGTTGCCCACGACGATGTCGAGCAGGCCGTCGCCGTTCACGTCCGTGACGAGGAGTTGGGTGCCGACGCCGGAGTCGTTGTCAATGAGGTGGGGCACCCAGTCCACGGACTTGTCGGCGTGGCGCACGAGCTTGAACCAGTAGAGGACCGCCGGCGCGTTCGGCTCGGCGTCTCCCTTGGGCCCGTGCGCCCAGAAGCGCTTCCCGGTGACCAAGTCCTTCAGGCCGTCGCCGTCCATGTCCACGAGGTCCATGGCGTGCGGCTGGGAGAAGGCGACGCCGTAGCGGTTCTCCTTCGGCTCTTTGTTCACGAAGATGTGTTCCTTGAACTTGGGATTGCCCTGCTCGTCCTTCTCCGCGAGCTGCTCAAACCAAGCGAGGCCGTAGCCGTGCGCGACGAGGCCAGTGACGATGTCGTTACGCCCGTCGCCGTTCACGTCATAGACGTGCATCTGCGCGCCGCCGGCCCCGAAGGAGGTCTTGTGGAACTTCCACTCGGGGTCGCCGGCGAGCGAGGCGGGTTGCTCCCACCAGCCATCCTTCTCCAGCAAGTCCATCCGCCCGTCGCCGTTCACATCGCCGATGCCCAGGCCGTGCGTGAACTTCTGCCAGGGACCTTTCGGGGAAATCTTGTGGAAGGTCCACTTGTTGGTCGGGTTCTTCGCGTCGGGCGACGCGTAGCCGAGGAAGCCGCCGGTGCTGAAGATGAGTTCGGGTTTCCCGTCGCCCGTGAGGTCGGCGTAGGTCGGGGATTCGTTGTCAGTCGAGTCCACGGCCACATGGCGCGTCCAGTGGCCGGGCTTGCCCTGCGGATTCTCATACCACCAAGACTGCAAGCCGGGGAAGCCGAGCACGATGATGTCGGGCCAGCCATCGCCGTTGATGTCGCCGGTGAAGGTGAAGAAGTTGTCCGAGTAGGCATTGTTGACGCCCAAGCCGCCCTCGAAGCCGGGGACCAACTCGTCCTTGCCGTCAGCGGTCTTGCGGGTGAACGGCGCTTTGCCAGCGGGCGAAGTGCGATTGGTGGGCGCGTATTCGTGGCGCGTCTTGAAGTCCGGCCCAGCATACCAGTAAGGGCCGGAGACCACGTCAGGCTGGCCGTCCTTGTTGATGTCCGCGACGTGCGCGCCCTCGCCCCAGAACTCAGTCGTGAGGTGGAGTTTCTTCCAGGTGTGGAGCGTGTAGTCGGCGGCGGGCGCGGCGGTGGCGCAGGCCAGGCCGATGGCCAAGGGAGCGAGCAGTTGCTTCATGGGAGGCATGATTCGGCTTTGGCCCGGCACGGTCAAGTGCGGCCAATTTTAGAGTGGAGCCGGACGCGTTCCTTGCGCCAAGCTTGCGCCGTGGAAGTCATCCTTCAACCCACCCCGGAAGCCGCCGCCGAGTTGCTGGCGCGGCTCGTCGCGCATGAGATGCACGCGCGGCCCAGCCTCGTCCTCGGCCTCGCGACCGGGCGCACGATGGAGAGCGTCTATGACCAACTCGCACGGAGGCACCGCGAGTCCGGGCTGGATTTCTCCGGGACGCGCACGTTCAACCTCGACGAATACGTCGGGCTGCCCGCGAGCGACCCGCACTCGTATCGCCACTACATGCAGGAGCACCTGTTCCGGCACGTGAACGTGGACGTGCGCAACACGCACCTGCCACACGGCGACGCCGTTGACCTCGACACGGAGTGCCAACGCTACGAGGCGCTCATCACGCAGTGCGGCGGGATTGACGTGCAACTGCTGGGCATCGGGCAGACGGGGCACATCGGTTTCAACGAGCCGCTCTCAGCGCTCCGCTCGCGCACGCGGGTGAAGGCGCTTTCGCCGGTGACCATCGCGCAGAACGCCTCGCTCTTCGCCGACCCGAGCAAGATGCCGCGGCGCGCCATCACGATGGGCGTGGGCACGATTCTCGAAGCCCGCCGCGTCCTCCTCCTCGCCACCGGCGCGGGCAAGGCAGAGATCGTCGCGAAGGCCGTCGAAGGCCCCATCACCTCGATGATTTCCGCCACCGCGCTTCAGATGCACCCGCGTTGCACGGTCATCGTGGATGAAGCGGCGGCGGCCCAGCTCCAAGGCGTGGACTACTACCGGTGGATTTTTGAGAACGAGCCGGAGTGGGAGCCGTATCGGACGCGGGTGGGCGGCTGACGGCGACTACTGCTTGCCCTTCTTCGCCGCCTTCTGCTCACCCTTGCCGCCCGGCGGGCGGTAAGGCTCCGCCCAGTTCTTCGCCACGAGCGCCTTCAATTCCTTCACCGTGTCCGCGTGCTTCGGTTCGTCGGCGAGGTTCTTGAACTCACGCGGGTCGGCGTCGTGGTCGTAAAGTTCCGCGCCCTGCTTGCCATCGTCCCACTCAGTGTAACGCCACCGCTCGGTGCGGACGCTGTGACCGGGGAAGCCACCGCGCCAGACTTGCGTGAACGCGGGCTTCGTCCATGCGGCACCGGGATTCTCCAAGAGCGGCTTGAGGCTCGCGCCGGCAAGGTTCTTCGGCGGCGTGAGGCCGGTGAGTTCCGCGAGCGTGGGATAGAGGTCCACGAACTCGACCGTGCGCGCGCAAGGTTTCCCGTTGCCCTTCGCGCCGGGTGCGACGATGACCAGCGGCACGCGGGCGCTTTCCTCGAAGAGACTTTGCTTCATCCACAAGCCGTGCTCGCCGAGGTGGTAGCCGTGGTCGCTCCAGAAAACGACGACCGTGTTGTCCCAGAGCTTGAGCCGGTCGAGCGTGTCGAGCACGCGGCCAATCTGCGCGTCCACGAACGAGATGGCCGCGTAGTAAGCCTGCTTGCACTCGCGCGCCTGGTCCGGCGTGACGCCGAAGTAAGGCTGCGGCGAAGACATCAGCGCGGCCTTGGGCTTCGAAGCACGGTTGCCTTCCGGTTCGCTGGGCAGCTTGATGTCGGCGAACGGATACGCATCCCAATACTTCGCCGGCGCGACGTAGGGCGTGTGCGGCTTGTAGAAACCGATGGCGAGGAAGAAGGGTTTGTCCTGGTTCGCTTCGAGCAACTTGATGCCCTCGGTCGCGACCTTGCCGTCGGTGTGCTCCTCGTCCTTGCCGGTCTTGTCGGCAAGGAAACACATCGCACTGCCGAG
>JAYTIO010000082.1:0-12042 GCA_043731805.1 Pedosphaera sp.
ACCGGTGGACGATGCTGTTGGAGTTGCCCACCACGGTGTCCACGAAGCCGACGGTCGGGCTGAGGTCCACGATGTGTTGCCGGCTCCACGCGAAGCCCAACGGGTCTTCCACGCGGCGCTTCACGGCCATCACTTCCAGCAGCGGATGATCGAGCAAACGCTCCGGGTTGCCCTCGATCAGCGTGTGGAGCGGCCAAAAGCCATAGACCTTCACGAGGTTCGCGTAGTCGTTGGCCACGTCGAAGTCCGGCTCCCCGGCGAGGTAGAGGTCGGCGACGTTGCTCAGACGCACGAGCCGGTCCAGCTCCGGCTTGGCGAGGCCGTGGGCGCAGCACAGCTCGTAGCACAGCAGGCTCGCGGACTTGCCGAGGTCGTGGATGAAGTGCGCCTGCTTCGCCGGCGTCTCGGTCGCGTGATGGTCCAGCACCAGCCAGTCGGGCCGGTCCATGCGCGATTCGAAGCTGAAGTCGCACACCCAGGCCGAGCGCTCGCGGAGCTGGCGCTGCTTCCAAGTGTTGTAGTGATGTGACTCCAGCCGGACGTCGGTGTCGAAGAGTTGGCGCGCGAGCCGGCGCAGCAACAGGCCGGAGAGCAGACCATCAAGGTCGCTCTCGTGGGTGAGGATGACTTCCGGTTTAGGCAGGACGGCCATGTGGGGACAAAATTACGTTCCGCCGCTTGGGATGGCGAGCGGGGAATTACCGCAGGACAGCGCGGGCAAGGCTGCCCGTGCTCCGAACGCTCACTTGGCCGCATCATTCTTCTTCGCCCCGGGGCCTTTGCCGCCCTCTGCCGGGAGCGTCGTCACCTTCGCAGCGGGAGCGCTGGCACCGGAGAATTCCGTGTAGAGTTGGTTGATCGTGGCAGCGGCGGGCAGCTCGCCATTCGCCATGAGGAAGCGATAGTTGAAGCTGACCGCCCCACCCTGCTTGATCTCCGCTACCGGGAACGCGCCGAAGCGCCCGTAGTCCCGGTAGGCGGACCAGCGCGTGCCCGGCGGGTTCTTCGGGTGGCTCATCTCCACCACGCTGTATTCCGCGCCGCCGAGCGTGAACGTCTCGCCCACCCACGGATAATCCGTGTCCTTGTGCGCGTTGGGCTTCTCCGCTGGGAAGTGGTAAATCGTCTTCTTCGTGTCCAGCTCGCCCGCCGGGCGGAAGTGAATCCCCGCGTGCTCCGGGTCGCCATTGAGTTGCACGTCGCCGCGCGGGGCGGAGAGCTTCGCGCTGAAATCAATCACGTTCCCCGCCGCCGTCCGGCGCACAGTGAAGGTGCGTTCCTCGACGATGAACGCCTCCTTCGCCGCGTCGTTCCAGTGGACCAGCGCGGTGAACGTGGCCTGCTCGGCGGTGGCATCCTGCTTGAGAAGCTTCTGCACCACCTGCTCGCCGCCGGTCATGTGCCAGCGGTCGTAACTCTTGCCGTTGAAGGTGATTTTGTTCCAGCCGATGAAGATGCCGCGATGGTGCGTGAACTGCCCGCCCGGCCCCTTGGTGATGAGCCGCTCGCCCGTGGTGTCGAAGACGTGGAGGTAAGGCTTGTAGGTGTCGTGCAGCGACTCCTTGGTGGCCGGGTCGTAGGCAGACATGAAACGCACGACGGGCTTCCCGCCGAACAGCACGTCGAGGTGTTTGCCGGCGGCGTCCTTGAAGGTGAAGCTATCTGCCCCCAGCGTGGAAATGGCAGTGGCGAGCGCGACCGTCAGACCAAGTGAAATGCAATACTTCATCTCCCGCCAGCGTGTAAGGCTGAAGGCAAAAGGTAAAAGGTAAAACTACTGCCGCTTTGATCGCCCTGCCCCACCTGCCCTGCCGGCCAGCAACCCGAGTCACGATGGGCCGGGTCATCCGTTTGGCCGACACTTTCGCTGCCAAACAGCAATCGCCTGGCGGCGGGCGGGTTCAAGTTCGCGTCCGTTGACCGAGTTGAACCCGCACTCCGAAATGGGCGGCCCCGAAAGGGCGCACAGAGCGCAAAGCCAAACTTCTGGCAGGCGGACGGGACGGGTAGAAATAGTCCCGGTCCCAGTCAGTTCCACCCCGGTCTCTTTGGGTGCTTTGCGCCCTTTCGCGGCTGAACTTCGAGATTCGGATTGAACCCGCACTCCGAAGCCCGGAGGACGCTGCCGAAGTGGGGCAGGTGCTGCCACCCGCCAGCTGACGGGGCGAGTTGCAAGAAACTGAGAGGTGCCCCGACCGCCGCAGCCGAAAGGCCGACGCTTACAAAGCGCCGCGACAAGCCCCTACGCGAGGATCGCCTTGATGACTTCGCCGTGGTCGAGGTCGAGGCGCTTGCGGTCAGGGACTTCCAGCCGGCGGCCTTCGATGCCGAGTTGGCGGAGGAGCGTCGCGTGGAGGTCGGTGACGTAGTGCGCGTCCTCGACCGCGTGAAAGCCCAACTCGTCCGTCGCGCCGTGGACCACGCCTCCCTTGATGCCGCCACCGGCGAGCCAAACGCTGAAGCCGTAGGGATGGTGGTCGCGCCCGTCTGCGCCCTGTGAGCCGGGCGTGCGGCCAAACTCGGTGGCGAAGACGACGATGGTTTCGTCCAGCAGGCCGCGACGTTTCAAGTCTTGGAGCAACCCGGCGGTGGGCTTGTCCACTTGCGCAGAGAGCTTCGAGTGGTTCGCCTTCAAGCCGCTGTGCGCGTCCCACGCGCCCGCCGCACCGTCACCGTGCTGGATTTGGATGAAGCGCACGCCGCGCTCGACGAAGCGCCGCGCGGCGAGGAGCTGCATCCCGAACGCCTTCGTCTCGCTCTGCTCCAGCCCGTAGAGCTGCTTCGTCTCCGCCGTCTCGCTGTCGAAACTCACGGCCTCGGGCACGGCCATCTGCATGCGGTAGGCGAGCTCGTAGCTCTTGATGCGCGCGTCGAGGGCTTGGTCGCCGGGGTATTGCGTGGCTTTCAGGCGGTTCAACTTGCCGACGAGGTCGAACTGAATCTGCTGCTCCGCCGAGCTGACATCGCCCTCGGGCCGCGCGTAGGCGAGCGGCTCGCGCGGGTCGATGACGAGCGGCACGGCGTCGTAGGCGGGACCGAGGTAACGGCCGTCGCGCTTGTCGAAGAAGCGCGGCCCCATGTTGATGAACTGCGGGAGATTTTCGTTGAGCGAGCCGAGGCCGTAATTGACCCACGCACCGATGGTCGGCTCCTGCACGTCGAGCATGTGGCGACCTGAATGAAATTGGATTTGCGCGCCGTGGTTGTCGTCCGTCGTCCACATCGAGCGCACGATGGCGAGGTCGTCCACGCTGGCACGGAGGTGGGGAAACCAGTCGCTCACCTCGATGCCGCTCTTGCCGCCGGGCGCGAAGCCGACTTGCAACGGGTAAACCTTGTTCCGCTGCTGGCCGTTAGCGTCGTTCACCACGACCACGCGCACACGCTTGCGCTTCTCCGGGTCGTTCACGCCCTTGAACGGCGTTTCGTCGAAGGTTTTGCCGGAGTATTGGGTGAGCGCGGGTTTGGGGTCGAAGCTCTCCATGTGGCTCAAGCCGCCACGCAGGAAAATCCAGATGACCGACTTCGCCCGCGCCGGGAAGTGCGGCAAGCCCGTGGGCGGCCGCCAACTGCTCTCCAGTCCGAAGCCATCGCGCGCGAGAATCGTGCCCAGTGCGATACCGCCGAAGCCCAGGCCGGAGCGGGTGAGGAAGGATCGGCGCGTCCGCGTCGGCGATTCGCTCCGAAGATATGCTGACAGACGGCTCATAGGCTTTCTTAGCGGATAGTGATGAAGTCGTTGTGATTCAAGAGCGCGTGGAGGAGGGCGGCGCGGGCCTTGGCTTCGGGCTGGGCGGCCTTGCGCTCCTTTGCGGCGGTGAGGAATTGGGCGAGGCTCTCGGCGCACAGGGCGCGCTCGGCGGGCGTGGGCGCGGTGGCGAGGAGGGTGGTGAAGGTGGTGCGGATGAAGGCGTCGTCGGGGGCGCTCGCGGCGGCCTGCACGAGGCGCTCGGCGACCTTCGCGGCGGCGGTGGAGGCGAGTCGACTGTTCGCCAATGCGAGTGCCTGCTGCGGCAGGATGCTCTCGTCGCGGCGGTAGCACTCCTTCGTGTTCGCGTTGTCGAACATCTCCAGGAACTTGTTCAAGTCCTCCGGCGACTGCGTGAAGTAGAAGCTGCGGCGCAGCGTGTCCTCGCGCTTCGGGTCAATCGTCGGGCCGCCGAGCTGGAGGTCCAGCGTGCCGGCGAGGTGGAGCAGGCTGTCGCGGAGGACGTTGGCGTCCATGCGCTGGGAGTTCATCCGCCAGTAGAACTTGTTCTCGGGGTCGAGGGAGTGGGAGAGATGGAGGGGGAGAGGGGTTGAAGCGTTGAAGGGTTGAAGCATTGAAGGGTAGGCAGGGGCGAGGGTGTTCGCCGCACGAGCTTCTTCCACTCTTCCACTCTTCCACTCTTCCACTCCACTCGAACTAGTCATCCCATACGCCTCCGACAACACCATCCGCCGGTGCAAATGCTTCAGACTCCAGCCGTGCTCCATGAAGTCCACGGCGAGCCAGTCGAGCAGGTCGGCGTGCAGCGGCTTCGCGGCGCGGCGACCGAAGTCGGTGACGTTCGCGACCAACGGCTGGCCGAAGTGGCGGGTCCAAACGTGGTTCACGAGCACGCGGGCGGTGAGCGGGTTTTGGCGGTCGGCGAGCCAGTTGGCGAAGGCGAGGCGGCGGCCTGTGCTCGTGGTCGGATACGGAAGCTGGCGGTGAGCTTCGGACTCGTCCGGTCCCTCGAAGGGTTTGAGCGTGGCGCGAAGCGAGGTGTAGTTCGTGCCGGGCGTGGCGAGGGTCTTCTGCGTGGTCGCCACGGCGGCTTGGGCGGCCTTCAATTTCTTCTCCGCGTCCGGCTCCTTCTTCTTCTTCGGCTCGCTGCTGGGAGCAATGGTTTCCAACTCGGCCTTCGCCAAGTCGGCCTCGGCTTGGGTGAGTTTGAACTTCGCGTCGGCAAGGGCGGCGGTGGCGAGTGAGTTCGTGAGGCTGGCGGGAGCGGGCGATTGGCTCCGACTGAAGTCAGCTTCCCACGCGGCCTGGACCATCGCGGGGCGCAACTGGGCGGCGGCGAGGGCAAGTTCAGCGGCCTTGAGCGCGGCGCGGGCTTGGTCGGGCGTGGAGACGACGACGGGCGCGGCGGGCGCGGCGTTCCGTGCGGGGGCGGGGGCGCTGGACTTCACGAACTGCACGTCGGCAGGCAGCGCGTTCAGCTCGAAGGCGAGGAAGTCGGCGGTGGCGTCGTAGGTGATGAGCTGGAACTTGCCGGGTGTGCGGCTCGGCAGCTCGAAGGCCAGCGCGTGCTCGCCGTTGAGCGCGACGTTCAGCAGCGAGCCGCGCACACGTAGGGTCAGCTCGTAAACCTCGCCGAGCTTCACCGCGCGGGGTTGGGTGCCGCTGGGCGGGTAGGTGTATTGGTTGGCCTTGCCGTAAGCGATTTGGAGCTTCGGGCCGGGCGCGTGCGCGCTGAGATAGACCAGCGTCTCCCGCGCGTCCGTGGTGTCGAAGGTGAAGCCGACGGACTTGTAAACGCCGCCGCCAGTGGGGCGGAACTTCACCGTGGCTTGGAAGTCCGCCGGGTGGTCCGCACGACTGCGGGCGGCGCTGCGTTGCGCGGTGGCGAGCGACTGGCGCAACACGCCGTCCACGTAGGCCCACTGGTCATCGAGCAGTTCCCAGAGCTGGAGGTTGGCGGCGGCGAAGTTGTCGGTGAAGCGGGGTTTGTTGGTGGGGGCGGGCGGAATGGTGGGAGGTAGGGACGCCGTCGCTGCGTTCGGGGCTACTGCGGGTGGGACACCCGCGCTCCGGGGCGCGCTCTCGACCTCGGCGAGTTTCTTCTTCGCGGTTTCCACGGCCTGGCGCGCGATGGTGATTTGCTCCTCGGCGGCACGGAGGTGATTCGTGAGCACCCACGGCTGGAGCGCGGGGTTGTGCGCGGGCGGCGGGAGCTTCACGGGCTTGATGTCGAGTTGCTTGAAGGCCAGCACAGCAGGGATGGCGGCGCGGATGACTTGGTTCGTGTCCGGGGTCTTCTCATCGCCTTTCAAGTGGAGGTAAGTCGGGCGGTCGAGGTGCAGGTCGTAGGCGCGCGGGAGGCCGTCCTTCTCCAAGTCGGTCTCGCCGGGCAGCTCGTCGAGGCGGGCGTGATACGGCTCGAAGATGGCGCGCATGGCGTAGTAGTCCGTGTGCGAGAGCGGGTCGTATTTGTGGTCGTGGCATTTCGCGCAGTTCATCGTGAGGCCGAGGAAGGCCTTGCTCGTGTGCTCGACCACGTCGTCCATCCAGGTCGTGCGGTTGAAGAGATAGTAGTTGCGTGCGAGGAAGCCGGTGGCGCGGAGGGTGGCGGGGTCGGTGGGCGCGAGTTCGTCGCCGGCGAGTTGCTCGACCATCATGCGGTCGTAGCCCTTGTCGGCATTGAGCGATTCCACAATCCAGTCGCGCCAGTGCCAGATGTGCTTTTGGCTGTGCCGGAGCTGCGCGCCGAGGCCCCACCAGTCGCTGTAACGCCAGAGGTCCATGAAGTGCCGGCCCCAGCGCTCGCCGTAGTGCGGGCTGGTGAGCAGGCGCTCGACGACGGCGGCGCGGGCGCGGCTCTCACTTTCCCGCTTGCTCACCTGCTCACCTGCTCCGCTGGCAGGTGGGAAAGTGAGAGAGTGAGCGGGTGTGAGGGGGAACTCGCGGACGAACGCCGCTAGCTCCTCGGGCGTCGGCGGGAGGCCGGTGAGGTCTAGGGTGACGCGACGGAGCCAGAGGGCGGGGTCGGCGGGCGGTTGGGCGGTGAGGTTTTGCTGCCGGCGTTGGGTTTCGAGGAAGGCGTCGAGGGGATGGCCGATGACCGATGGCCGATGGCCGATGGTTGGGATGGGCGGCTTGGCTGGGGCCTTGAACGCCCAATGTTCACGCGGGTCGGACTCGGGCTTCTCATCCTTCGGGGCGGGGGCGCCGGCGGCAATCCACTCGCGCAGCGCGGCGATTTGTGGGGCGTGGAGCGGTTCGCCCTCGGGCGGCATCCGCTCGTCGAGGCTGTGGGCGGAGACTTTCTTCAGCAGTAAACTGGCGTCGGGTTTGCCAGCGACGATGGCGGGGCCGTGCTTGCCGCCCTGGCGGATGAACTCGGCGGTGTCGAGGCGCAGCTTGGCCTCCTGCTTGAGTGCGCCGTGGCAGGCGTAACAGCGCGCGGCGAGGACGGGTTTTACCACCTTGAGGTAACCCACAGGCTCGGCAGCCTCGGTGACGAAGGTCAGGCAAAGAAGCAGGACTGAGGCGACGCGGAACACGGTGTTTCCGACGCCGAACCCGAGCGCTTTATTGTGCGAGGTCGGCGGGTTCACGCGCGCTTCACGGACTTCGTCTGCCCGGCCTTCGCCGCCTCGTAGAAGGCGTAGATGGCATCCAGCACGCGCAGGCCCTCGCGGCCCGTCACCGGCGGGGCTTGCAAGCCGGCGCTCGCACGAACGCAGGCGTGGACGAAGGGCGTGTAGCCGCCCGGCTCCTTGGGCGGCGTGAAGTTCTGCACCCCGCTGACTTTCGGGTCGGCGGTGGAATACCATCTCAGCGGCACTTCGTTCTGCTCGTTCAACTCCAGCCAGCCGTGCTCGCCCCAGAGCTTGATGTGCTGGTGATAACCGCGGTCGAGATAGTAGCCACTGGTCATGGTGCCGAGCATCCCGTTGCTGAAGCGCAAGGCGGCGGCGTTCGCGTCCTCCACGTCCAGCGGCTGCCCGCCGACGTTGCCGGAGAAGCCGGCGACGGCCTCGACCTCCGTGCCCGTGATGAACTGCGCCAGGTCCAGCCAGTGAATGCCCAGCCAGGTGAAGTGCCCGCCGCCCGCGCGTGCTTTCTGGCCCATCCAACTCTGACGGTAGCCCGCGTTCTTCAGCCGCGTCTGGTCGGCGACGAGGTGAATCTCGATGCCGTAGAGCTTGCCGAAACGGCCTTCGCTCACCAGTCGCTTGGCTTCGCGTGCCTGCGGCAGCAGTCGGTTGGCGAAGGCGAGCATGAGGTGCAGGTGCTTGCCTTCGGCCTTGCGCACCAACGGCTCGAAGTCCGCCGCACGCACACAGGCGGGCTTTTCGGCGAGCACATGGCAGCCCTGCTCCAAGGCTGCGTCAATCGCTGCCGGGGCCAACCCAGCCTCCATCGTCACCAGGGCCATCGTGGGCTTGGCCTCGCGCAAAACGGCGGCGACATCCTTGCCCGTGGCCTTGAGCTTCGGCCCGAGTGCCTTCAGCGCCGCTGCAAACGTGCTGCCGCTCGGGTCCGCGAGGGAGACTTCGCCCACCTCTGGGCTGGCCGCGAGCGCGCTGAAGTAGGCGTCGAGGTGCGGCCCGCCGGCGTGGGTGAGGATGGCGACGGGGATGGGCATCGCGCGCGCGCTCAGTGCTTGAGCATGGCTTCGACGCGCTGGTCGAACTTCGTCTGGAGCTTGGCCTGCACGTCGTTGTTCTTCTTCGCCTCGAAGATGGCGGCGGCGGACTCGAACTCGCCGGTGGGCTTGAGCAACGCCTTGACCTCTTCGGCGTAGGCGGCGGTGAGCACGGCGTCGAGGGACTTGCCGCCCTTGGAGGCTTGCGCGGCGAGTTGCTCGCGCTGGTGGAGCGAGAGCTTGGCGGTGGCTTGGAAGGTCTTCCCCTGCCCGGCATCAAAGCGCACGCGGACGCTGCCACCACCGGGAATCTCCTGCCACGCGGACTCCGCCTTCTTCAATTGCGCGGCGTCGAGACCGAACGCCTGCAAGACACCGCGCGCCATCATCTGGTCGCCGGCGGGGTTCATGTGAACGCCGTCGGAGGTGAGCTGGCGGCCCGGCTTGCCGGTGGTGTTGGGGTGGGCTTTGAAGAAGGTGGCGAACTGCGTGTAGAGGTCGGCGAGCGGGGCTTTGCGCTCCTTGGCGAGGGCGCGGAGGAAGTCGTTGTAGGTCTCCAGCTTCTTGTTGTTGTCGCCGTCCAGCTCCTCGCCGATGACGGTGGCGGTGAGGACGACGACCTTGGTGCCAGCGGCGGCGCACTGGTCGAGGATGGCGGTGATGTTGGTCTTGTATTGGTCGAGCGGGATACCGCGCGCCCCGTGCCACACGTCGTTGACGCCACAGCTCAGGGTCATCCAGTCGGGCTTCTTGTCGAGCGCGTCCTTCTTCAGACGGGCGAGCATCTGGTCGGACTTGTGGCCGCTGATGCCAGCAGGCACAGGCATGACCTTGACGCCGTTGGCGGCGAGGCCGGCGACGATCAAGCGCACGTAACCGCCCGGGCTGCCCCAGCCGCCAGCAGTGATGGAGTCGCCCATGAAGGCCACGGTCTGGCCGTCCTTGACGAGGATTTCCGCCGGGGAAGGCGCAGCGGCAGCGACCATGAGGGCGGCAGCGGCAAGCAGGGTGGAGACAGGGTGGCGGAGTGAGAAACGCGGAGCAGGTTGAGCAAATTGCATGGCGGATTAGCCCAACTCGACAGCGCGGATGCAAGCGAAAGGATTGGCGCACGCCAGAATGAGGCGGCAAAACAGGCCCGCGCTTTCGTGCTGCCGACTGGAAGTAAGCCACCCGATCATCTGCTGTCGGTGTTGCCCAAGCCGGGGCGCACCGGCCCCGCGCAGGTCCATGATCTGACCCATCTGGGCTGGCACCGCGCAGCTCCGCCTCAGTCAGTTGATCCTGCTGCCAAACTCTTCACCCACCACGCCCGCGCCTGAGGGAGTGCCGGACGGCTTCGGTTGTTTTACGTGTGCGGGATCCATGGCAACAAAATCGTGAATGCAATGGCTGTAAAGAAAACAGCTAAAACAAGTGCGAACACCGCACCCAGCAAGCTGTTCGTGTCAGCACTGGCGCGCTTGAGGGAGATTGCACAAAAAACAATCGCACCGCTTGGCGCAATCAAAAGCAGTGGCCGACAATTCAGCATCCATTTTGTTGCCTCAGGATACTCACCATAGCGCAAAGTCGGAGGATACAACGACGAAGTAATAGTCACCAACAGCCAAAGTCCGAGGCACGTTATTGCGAACGCACTCGTAATGATCACCCGTATGACGCGATGCATCAGTTAACTCCTTAAAGGGTCCACTCGGCCACTCCGTCCTTCAGCATCTGACTTGGCCCGGCGGCAAGCAGGGTGGCGACAGTGTGGCGGAGTGAGAAAACCGGAGCAGATTGAGCAAATTGCATGGCGGATTAGCCCCATCCGGCGGCACGGATGCAAGTGAAAGGATTGGCACCACCGCCGTCACCCCATCGCCCGCTGATACACCCGCGTGTAAGCCTCCGTCGTTCGCCCCCACGAGAAGTCCGCCGTCATCGCGCTGGCCCGCATCTTGGCCAGCAGCGCCGGGGTCTGGTAGAGCACGAGCGCCTTGCGGATGGCGTTGGCCAAAGCACGCGTGGTGAACTCCGTGAACTTGATACCGTCCGCGTGTTCCTCGTCCTCGGTCAGGTCCACCACGGAGTCATCCAACCCGCCGGTGCGGCGCACGATGGGGATCGCGCCGTAGCGCAGCGAATACATCTGGTTCAGCCCGCACGGCTCGAAGCGCGAGGGCATCAGGAAAAAATCGCACGCCGCCTCGATGCGGTGCGAGAGAGCGTGGTCGTAGCCGATGCGCGCGACGACCTTCGTCGGGTAACGGCGCGCGAGGTTTTGGTAGCCGCGCTGGAGAGCCGGGTCGCCGCTGCCGAGAAGGACGAACTGCATTTCCGTCGCGAGCATCTCCTCCAAGGCGGCGAGGAGGATGTCCATGCCCTTCTGGTCGGCGAGGCGTGTGACGGTGGCGAAGAGCGGCACCTCGGCGCGCATGGGCAAGCCCAGTTCACGCTGGAGGTCGCGCTTGTTCTCGGCCTTGCCGGCCATCTTGCGGAAGGAATACGGGTGGCGCAGGTGGAGGTTCCGGTGCGTGTTCCACTCGTCGTAGTCCACGCCGTTGAGGATGCCCACGAGCCGGTCCTGCCGCATGCGGAGCCGGTCGTCCAGCCCGCAGCCAAAGGCCTCGGTGCAAATCTCGCGGGCGTAGCGCGGGCTGACGGTGGTGAGCAGGTCGGCGTAGATGATGCCGGCCTTGAGGCAGTTCATGTCACCGTAAAACTCCACGCCCGCCGGGGTGAAGTAGTCGAGCGGCAGCCCGGTGAGGGCGAAGTTTGCGCCCAAGAAACGGCCTTGATACGCGAGGTTGTGGATAGTCAGAACGCTGCGCGGCGCGCGCCAGCCGGTGCGATGCGCCTCGTGCCGCAGCAACGCGGGCACGAGGCCGGCCTGCCAGTCGTGGACGTGGACGATGTCGAACGGCCCATTCGGCTGGAGGTGCGCGAACTGCACGACGGCCTTCGCGAAGAAGATGAAGCGCTGCGGGTTGTCGGGGTAGTCGGTGTTGTTCTCCCCGTAGAGCGCGAGCCGGTGAAAGTAATCGCGCTGGTCCACGAAACAGACCTTGAGCCGCTCGTTCAAGCGCAGCTCCGCGATGCCCGCCTGCACGCGCGTCGGCCCGAGCGGCACGTCGATGTGCCAGTCGGTGGCGCGCAACTCCGTGAAGCGCTCGCGGATGCCGCGATACAGCGGCGTGACGATGGTCACGTCATGGCCCGCCGCCGCGAGCGCCTTGCCCAGCGCGCCGACCATGTCAGCGAGGCCGCCGGTCTTGGAGAACGGATGGACTTCGCTGCTGGCGAGGAGAACTTTCATGGAATGCGGAATGCCGGGGCAATGGAGCACGGACGCCCACGTCCGTAACCGGTGCTGCGGACGTGGGCGTCCGCGCTACTGGAAGCGGGCCGATTTCCCATTCGCCATTCCCCATTCGCCATTCTCTTCACGCGGTGATGCGCTCCGCGCCACGCAGGTAGGGCCGCAACGGCTCCGGTATCAGCACGCTGCCATCCGCCTGCTGATACGTCTCGATGAGCGCGACGAAGAGGCGGGCCAGCGCGGTGCCCGAGCCGTTGAGCAAGTGCGGAAACTGGTTCACGCCCTTGTCGTCCTTGAAGCGGAGGTTCATGCGGCGGGCTTGGAACTCATCCGTGTTCGAGCAACTCGACACTTCGAGATAACTCCCCTGCCCCGGCGCCCAGACCTCGATGTCGTAAG
>JAYTIO010000083.1:0-7497 GCA_043731805.1 Pedosphaera sp.
GGCCCGGAACGCCGGGCCGGGGGACCGTGGCACCTTCCGACGAGTGTTCCAAGTCCCGCCGTCCATCTGTGTTTCATCCGTGTTCATCTGTGGCGAAGCATGCCCCGGCTTGCTGCCGCCTCCTCCGCTGTTACCCTCGTCCCATGTTGAAACTCGAAGACCTGACGCTCCGCCTGCATCCCGCCGACAACGTGGTCGTGGTGAAACGCCCGCTCAAACCCGGCGTGGAACTCGTCAGCGGCTCGCTTCGCCTCGTGCTCGCCAAGGGCATCCCGCCCGGCCACAAACTCGCCCTCACCGAAATCCCCGACGGCGCGCCCGTCACGAAATACGGCCAGACCATCGGCTTCGCCAAAGGCCGCATCGCGCCGGGCGACCACGTCCACACGCACAACGTCGAACTGCGCGACTTCGGCCGCGACTACGCGTTCGGCGTGGATGCCCGGCCCGTCGCCTACCATCCTGCGGCCGCGATGCGCCACTTCCCCGGCTACGCGCGGCCCGGCGGCAAGGTCGGCACGCGCAATTACATCGCCATCATCTCCAGCGTGAACTGCTCCGCCGGCGTCTCCCGCTACGTGGCCGACCGCTTTCGCGGGCCGGACTTCGCGCGCGACTTCCCCGGCATTGATGGCGTCGTCCCCTTCACGCACAAGATCGGCTGCGGCATCCAGCCCGGCGAGCCGCACCAGCTCCTCCAGCGCGTCACCGCCGGCATCGCGCGGCACCCGAACATCGCGGGTTACGTGATGATCGGCCTCGGCTGTGAGGTGAACCAAGTCCACTTGATCGCCGAAGCCCACAAGCTCGACCTGACCCGCCCCGGCGAACAGCCGCCGACGTTTCTCACGATTCAAAACTCCGGCGGCGTCCGCAAAACCGTCGAGGCTGCCGCCGCTGCCGTCGCGAAGTTGCTGCCTGCCACCAACGCGATGAAGCGCACGGCGCAGCCGATTTCAAAACTCATTCTCGCCGAGAACTGCGGCGGCTCCGACGGCAACAGCGGCATCACCGCCAACCCCGCGCTCGGCGTCGCCTCCGACGAACTCGTGCGCTACGGCGGCACCAGCGTGCTCGCGGAGACGCCGGAGATTTACGGAGCCGAGCACTTGCTCACGCGGCGCGCCGTGTCCGCCGCCGTCGGCCAGAAAATCGTGGATCTCATCCACTGGTGGGAAGCTTACGCGCGCTCGAACGGTGGCTCGATTGATAACAACCCGAGCTACGGCAACAAGGAAGGTGGCCTCACGACCATTTACGAGAAGAGCCTCGGCGCGGTCGCCAAAGGCGGGCAGTCGCCGCTCGCCGCTGTTTACGCCTACGCGCAGGAGATCGACACGCCCGGCTTCGGCTTCATGGACACGCCTGGTTACGACCCCGTGAGCATGACCGGCCTGGTCAGCGGCGGTTGCAACATCGGCGTCTTCACCACCGGCCGCGGCAGTGTCTATGGCTGCAAGCCCTCCCCGTGCATCAAGGTCGCGACCAACACCGCCATCTACAACCACATGACCGAGGACATGGACATCAACGCCGGCACCATCCTCGACGGCACGGAGACGGTGGAGCAAGTCGGGCAGCGCATCTTCGAGGAAATCATCGCCGTCGCCAGCGGCAAGAAGACCAAGAGCGAACTCGCCGGCCTCGGCGACGACGAGTTCGCCCCCTGGCTGCTGGGCGCGCAGTTCTGAGCGGGCCAGCCCGTTCAAAAACGCCCCCTTGCGCTGTAGCGGCGGTCTGTGACCGCCGCGTTTTGGCCTCTTTCGGCGATTCGGTCGGCGATCACAGAGCGCCGCTACAGTTTTTGAACGGGCTGCTACCTCTTTAGCATCCCCTCCAGCCCCTTCCGCTCTTCATCCGTCAGAGGCTTCCACTCGATGGTCACCCCGGGCAGGTCCGTGCGCAGCTTGGCGATGTCCGCCTCGGAGATGTCGGCGCGCTGGAGGGTGAGCTTCTTCAAGTTCGGCAGCGCCTTGAGCTGCACCAACCCCGCGTGCGTCAGGCGAACCTCGTCGAGCCCGAGCGACTCCAGCGACTTCAGCTTCGCCAGCGTCGCGATGGTGGAGTCGTCGATGCTCAACGGATTCGGCTTGCCGTTCCATTGCCGCAGCCGCTGCCCAAGCATGAGCGAGCGCAAGCCGGTCAGCTTGAGCAAATGCTCGTTGCCCGCCTGCGTCTGGAACGTGTGCCAGGTGCGGAACTCCTTGAGCTGAGTCAGCCCTGCGACCGCCGCCATGCCGAGGTCATTGAACGGCGTCCCCGCGACCGTGAGCCGCTCCAGCTTCGGCAACGTCTTGAACGCCGCAAAGCCCGCGCCGGTAAACCCCTTGTCCGGATAAGCGATGTGGAAGAACGACGCGGACCGCAAGTTCGGCAGCGCGGCGAGGTGCTTCAATCCCGCGTCCGTCACCTGGATGCCATCCGTGCCCAACTCCTCCAGCGCCGTCAGGCCCGCGAGGTGCGCGAGCGTCTCGTCGGTCAGGCCGTGGCACTTGCCATAGAGCGTGAGCGACTTCAGCGCCTTGAGCTGGCCGATCTGCTGAAACTCCGCCGCGCCGAGCTTGGAGCAGTCCTTGAAGGAAACCTTCGTCACCTCGCCGCCCGCTTCAGTCACCTGGCCACCCAACTCACGCAGCGCGGTGGCAACCTTCGCGTCCTCAGCCGCGACCGGCAGCGCAAGGGTGGCGAGTAGCAGGGCCAGTGGAAACGCGACTCGATGACTTAGGCGGAGATGAACTTGAGTGGTTAGACTTTGCATCGGCGAACCTTTGCAGCTTCGAGCGGGGGGTGCCATCCGCGTTTGTTGCTCAATCCAAACTCGACGCTCGCTGCCGACTTCGGCACGCTCCCCTGCATGAGTTCACCCGTGGCGACTTTCGCTTTCCCCACGCCCACCCTGTTCGGTCCCGGCACGCTCGGCGAGTTGCCCGCCCGCATGGCCAGCCTCCGCATCAAGCGCCCGCTCGTGGTCACGGACGCGGGCGTGCTGGACACGGAGGCCTTCCGCGCGCTGGCTCGCACGCTCGGTGAGGAGAATCGCAACCGCCGCTGGTTCCTCTTCTCCGGCGTGCATCCCAATCCCATCGAAGCCGACGTGCGCGAGCCGGTCGCGCTGTTTCAGGAGCGGCATTGCGACAGCGTCATCGCCCTCGGCGGCGGCAGCGCGCTGGACGTGGGCAAGGCGGTGCGCCTGCTGGTGAAGCGCCCCGGCTTCGACTTCGCGAAGTTCTACGATGAACCGGACTGGTCGGGCCTCGCGCCGTTCATCGCGATTCCCACCACCGCCGGCACCGGCAGTGAAGTGGGCCGCAGCTCCGTCATCACGCTCGACGCCACGAAGCGCAAGGCCGTGCTCTTCCATCCCGAACTGCTCGCGAAACTCGTCATCCTCGACCCCGAACTCACCGTGGGCCTGCCGCCGAAGCTCACCGCCGCCACCGGCGCGGACGCGCTCACCCACTGCATCGAGAGCTTCACCTGCCCAGCGTTCCATCCGATGTGCGACGGCATCGCGCTCGAAGGCATCCGGCTCATCGTGGACGCCTTGCCCCGCGCTGTCCGCGACGGCAAGGACCTCGACGCGCGCGGCAAGATGCTCGTCGCCGCCGCGATGGGCGCGGTCGCGTTCCAGAAAGACCTCGGCGTCGTTCATTCGCTCGCGCACCCGCTCTCGACGATTTGCGGCATGCACCACGGCCTCGCGAACGCGCTCTGTCTCATCGCTGGCATGAAGTTCTGTGCCGTCCGCCAGCCCGGCCTCTACCGCCGCGTCGGCATCGCCTGCGGACTGGAAGTGATGAAGTGCGGCGACGCGGAAGCAGACAAGCGCACCATCGCCTTCCTCGCCGAGTTCCTCGCCGGCCTCGGCCTCAACACCCAGCTCCGCGACCACGGCGTGAAGCCCGAACACCTCGACGCCCTCGTCGCGCAAGCGTGGGATGACCCGTGCCACAAGACGAATGCAGTTGCCGTCACCGCCGCCGACCTGCGCGAACTCTATCTCCAATGCCTGTAGCGGTCTGGGCCTCGACTGGCCGCCGCCAGCCATCGCCAATGCTGAAGTAATATGAACCAATTCCCTTCGCACCTGTTTGTTGACGGCACCCACCACGACGCCTCCACCGGCGCGCGCACGCAACTCATCAACCCCGCCACGGAGGCCGTCTTCACCGAAATCGCCGCCGCTTCGCCTGCCGATGCCCACGCCGCCGTCGAGTCCGCGCAGCGGGCTTGGGAAGACGGCTGGCGCACGCTCGCGCCCGGCAAACGCGCGGAGATTCTCTTCAACATCGCTCGCGTCCTCCGCGCGCATCTGGAGGAACTCGCGCAGCTCGAATGCGCCAACATCGGCAAGCCCATCAGCGATGCGCGCGATGAAATCGGCCTGGGCGCGCGGGTGTTCGAGTATTACGCCGGGGCCATCGGCCAGTTCTGCGGACAGACCATCCCGGTTGCGCGCGGCGGACTCGACTTCACGCTGCGCGAGCCGATGGGCGTGGTCGCGGCCATCGTGCCGTGGAACTTCCCGTTCCCCATCGCGTGCTGGAAGACCGCGCCCGCGCTGGCCGCCGGCAATTGCGTCGTGCTCAAACCCGCGTCGCTCTCGCCGCTCACCGCGCTCCGACTCGGCGAACTGGCCCACGCCGCCGGCCTGCCGCCCGGCGTGCTGCAAGTGCTCCCCGGACCCGGCTCGGCCCTCGGCGACGCGCTCGTCACGCATCCGCTCGTGCGCAAGGTCTCCTTCACCGGCTCGACCGAGATTGGCCGGCGCATCATGGAACTCGCGGCGCGCGACCTGAAGCGCGTCTCGCTCGAACTCGGCGGCAAATCGCCGAACATCGTCTTCGCGGACGCTGACTGGCAGCGCGCCGCCGACACCTCGCCGATGAGCGTCTTCGCCAACACGGGCCAGGACTGCTGCGCCCGCAGCCGCATCTTTGTCGAGCAAAGCATCTACGAACCGTTTGCCGAACGCTTCATCGCCGCCACTCGGGAGCTGGTCATCGGCAACCCCACCCAGCCGGCGACGCAACTCGGCCCGCTCGTCTCCGCCAGCCAGCGTGCAAGCGTGGAAGACTTCCTCGCCGACGCGCGGAAGCACGGCACGCAGTTCGGTTGCGGGGGCAAGCGACCGTCCGCGAAGGGCTTCTACCTCGAACCCACCGTGCTGCTCGACGTGGACAAAAGCACCCGCTGTTGGCGCGAGGAAATCTTCGGCCCGGTCGTGTGCATCGTCCCCTTCGACAACGAGGCGCAGATGCTCCGCGCCGTGAACGCCTCGCCCTACGGCCTGAGCGGCTCCATTTGGACGAACGACATCCGCCGCGCCCTGCGCGTGGCCCGCGCCGTGCAGAGCGGCGTCCTCAGCATCAACTCGCACAGCAGCGTGCATGTCGAAGCCCCGTTCGGCGGCTACAAGCAGAGCGGGCTTGGGCGCGACCTCGGCATGGCGGCGATGGAAGGCTATACTGAACTCAAGAACATCTATGTCGCGGAGTGACTCCCCAGTCTTTCCGGAGCAACTAGGCATTGCCGCGCCAGTGACCGGGGAGCTACGATTCAACACATGAGCACACAGGAACTCTTGATGGACGAACTCAAGCAGCAGCCCGAGCCCGTGCTGCGTGAGACACTGCACTATGTCCGTTTTCTCGCCCGCCAGCGTGAGGAGGAGAAGTGGGCGGACGTGCTGCCCAGCCGGGACGTGGAGCAGGAAGTGCTCGATCTCATTGACCGCAAATGAGCCCGCGCCACGGAGAAGTCTGGCTGGCCGACATGGGCATCGCCGGCAAGACGAGCCCCGTGGTGGTCCTGCTGGCGGACGCGGTGCCGGTGGAACGGACGCTCATCATTTACGTCCCGGTGACGAGTCAGGCGCGGGGAGGCCCGCTGGAGGTGGCGCTGGGGCATCTGCTATTCCTTGACCGCGAATCCGTCGCGAATACCCAGGACATCGGCGCGTTGCCACGCGTCCGGTTTGAGAAGTTTCTGGGCACCCTGCCCGCCGCCGACTTGGCCAAGGTGAAGGTCGCACTCAAAATTGCCTGCGCCCTTTGAAGGAGTCCACGGACGAACCAAACCACCATGACGCTCGCCCAACTCAAAGCCCAAGTTAAGTCCGGCACCCTCGACACCATCCTCGTCGCCTTCCCCGACCCGTTCGGGCGGCTCGTGGGCAAGCGCTTCCGCGCCGACTTCTTCCTCGACTCGGTCGTGAAGCACGGCACGCACGGGTGCAGCTACCTGCTCACGGTCAACCTGGACATGGACCCGCTCGACGGCTTCAAGGTCGCGAACTGGGCCACGGGCTTCGGCGACTTCGGGTTCCGCCCGGACCTCGACACGTTGCGCGTGCTGCCGTGGCAGCCGGGCGCGGCGATGGTCTTGTGCGACTTCGTGCGCGAGAACGGCGAACTGGTGGCGGAAGCGCCGCGCTCGGTGCTGCGACGGCAGTTGGACCTCCTCGCGAAGCAGGGCCAGACCTGCCTGTGCGCGAGTGAACTGGAGTTTTATTTGTTCAACCAGACTTACCACGCGGCCCACGCCAGCGGCTACCGCGACCTCCAGCCGTCGAGCGACTACCGGATTGATTACCACCTCATGCAGCCCACGCGCGACGAGCCGCTGATGCGCGCCATCCGCAACTCCATGTGTGCCGCGCGCGTGCCGGTGGAGAGCAGCAAGGGCGAGTGGAGTTGCGGCCAACATGAAATCAACTTCACCTGCGCCGCGCCGCTCCCCATGGCCGACAGGCACGCCGTCTTCAAGCAGGGCGTGCGCGAACTCGCCGAGCAGCACGGCAAGGCCGTCACCTTCATGGCCAAGTATGCCCCCGGCGAGGCGGGCAGCTCCTGCCATATACATATGAGCTTGTGGCAGGGAGGGAAGAACCTCTTCGCGGCCAAAAAATCGCCAATCGCCAATCGCCAATCGCCAATCGCCTCCAACGGCTCCCAGCTCTTCCGCCAATTCCTCGGCGGCCTGATTAAATACTCCCCCGAGCTGTGCCTCTTCTTCGGCCCCACCATCAACAGCTACAAGCGCTACCAGCCCGGCAGTTGGGCCCCCACGCGCATGGCGTGGGCGGTGGACAATCGCACCACCGGCTTCCGGGTCGTGGGCACCGGCGACTCGTTCCGCATCGAGAACCGCCTGCCCGGCGCGGATGCGAACCCCTATCTCGCCTTCGCCGCGATGCTCGCCGCCGGCTTGGCGGGTGTGCGCGAGGGGCTTGACTGCGGCGACGCCTACCTCGGCAACGCCTACGTGGATGAACAGCTCCCCCGCCTGCCCAGCTCGTTGCGCGACGCCACTGACCACTTCGAGAAATCCGGCCTCGCCCGCGCCGCCTTCGGGGACGAGGTGGTGGACTTCTACACCCACCACGCCCGGCTGGAACACGAGGCCTTCAGCAACGCCGTCACGGACTGGGAGAAGCAGCGATACTTCGAGCAAATCTGAGCGGAGCCCCGCCACTCCCCTGGCCAGCGGCGCGCA
>JAYTIO010000084.1:0-3271 GCA_043731805.1 Pedosphaera sp.
GACGCCCTCGTCCGCAGCACCGTGCTGCGCGCCGTCTTCACCGAACGCCAGCTCTACGAGGTGATGGTCAATTTCTGGAGCGACCACTTCAACATCGACCCCTCCAAGGGCGATGCGAAGTGGCTCAAAGTCGCCGACGACCGCGACGTCATCCGCGCCCACGCGCTCGGCAAATTCCCGGACATGCTCCGCGCTTCCGCGCTCAGCCCCGCGATGCTCTGGTATCTCGACGGCCGCGTGAACAAGAAGGCGAACGCCGCCGACAAGCCCAACGAAAACTACGCGCGCGAGCTGATGGAGCTGCACACCCTCGGAGTTCACGGCGGTTATACGCAGAAGGACGTGATGGAAGTAGCCCGCTGCCTCACCGGCTGGGGCGTGCAAGAAGTCGGCCGCAGCAAGCTCAACCTCGGCAGCGTCGAGTTCAGACCCCTCCAGCACGACCGCGGCGAGAAAGTCATCCTCGGCCACGTCCTCCCGGCGATTCCGAAGAAGGCCAACGCGGCGGAAATCGAGAAGCTCGGCCGCGCCGAGCTGGACACCGTGCTCGGCATCATCGGCCTGCACCCGTCCACCGCGAAGTTCATCGCCACCAAGCTCTGCCAGCGCTTCATCGCGGACGTCCCGCCCGCCGCCGCCGTTAGCGCGGTCGCGGAGAAGTTCATCGCGTCCGGCGGCGACATCCCGGCCACGCTGCGCGCGCTCTTCGCCACGGACGCCTTCCTCACCACGCGCGGCAACAAGCTCAAGCGTCCGTTCCACTACATCGTCTCCACGCTGCGCGCCACCCACGCGACCACCGACGCCGGCCACGCGATTCAAGACTACCTCCTGCGCATGGGCCACGCGCCCTTCCACTACCCGACGCCCGACGGCTACCCGGAGGAAGCCGCGCCGTGGCTGGGCACGCTGCTCTGGCGCTGGAACTTTGCCGTCGCCCTGACTAAGAACGAACTCGGCAACGCAACCAAGCTCGACGCCGACAAGCTCCGCGCCAGCTTCGCAACCGAGGAACACCAGATGGCCCACCTGCTCGGCCGCGCGCCAAGCACCGACGAAATCCCCGCGTGCAAGGAATCCGGCGCTCCGCTCGCGCTCCTGCTGGCCTCGCCGAGTTTTCAGAAGTGTTAGCCACAGATGGACACAGATGAGCACAGATGAAAATCAAGCCCGTAGCCGCTGCAATGCGCTGTCGAGGCTCACTCCCATCGCGCCGGAGGCGCGCGTCGGCCATTCCACCGTCGTCCTTGTCCCGGTCCCCATCTGTGTTTCATCTGTGTTCATCTGTGGCTAAAAAATCATGAGCACCAAAACCTCCCTCACCGGCAACGGCGACAATCTTAAGACACTCGTCGTCGTCTTCCTGCGCGGCGGCGCGGACGGGTTGAACATGGTCGCACCCGCACACGACGACGGCTATCACCGCGCCCGCCCCCGCATCGCCATCAAGGCCACGGACACCGGCGCTGCCAAGCTTGACGGCAGTTTCATCCTCAACCCGATTCTCAAAGACCTCGCCGTGCCCTATCACGATGGCGCGCTCGCGGTGGTTCACGCCGTCGGGTCCGAGGACGCCACGCGGTCGCACTTCGAGGCGCAGGACTTGATGGAGCGTGCGGGCGACGTGGCTGGCGGCTGGCTCGGGCGCTACCTGCGCTTTCGCGGCGTGCCGACCTCCGGCGCTCTCTCGGCCATCTCCGTGAGCCGCGCGTTGCCCGAGAGTCTGCGCGGCGCGCCCTCCGCCACGGTGATGCGGTCGCTCGAAGACTTCACGCTCGGCAAGGGCGGCGGCCCGCTCCAGGACAGCCTGAGGAAACTCTACGCGAAGGAGCACGACGCCCTCGGCGCGTCCGCCCGCGACACGCTCGCCGCCTTGGACCGCATCGAGAACTTACGTAAGACCACTTACTCCCCGGCGCACGGCGCGGATTACGAGCGTGATGATTTCTCGCAAGGGTTGAAGCAGATCGCGCGGCTTGTGAAGGCACGCGTCGGCCTCGAAGCCGTGTCGCTGGACATCGGCGGCTGGGATTCGCACATCACGCAGAGCGCGGTCATGGACCCGGAGATGCGCAAGCTGAATGCCGGCCTCAGCGCCTTCCACCGTGACATGGGTAGATGGATGGAGCACGTCACCGTGGTGGTCATGACGGAGTTTGGCCGGCGGCTCGCCGAGAACTCCGCTTTCGGCACGGACCACGGGCGCGGCAGCGTGATGTTCCTGATGGGCGGCGGCGTGAAGGGCGGTCGCGTGGTGGCGAAGTGGCCCGGCTTGACCAAGGAAGTGCTCGAAGGCCCCGGCGATTTACCGGTGAAGACCAACTACCGCGATGTGCTCGCGCCCATTCTGCAACGGCACAGTCCGCAGGTGGACTTGGCGAAGGTGTTCCCGGCCTACGAGCTGAAGCCGGAGTTGGTTTACGGGTAGGGCAATTAACATAGACACTGGCACATCAGGTGATTGGCATTGGTCATGAAAGCCTATGCGTTGGATTTACGGGAACGGGTGGTGATGTGTCTTCAGACCGGCGGTTCCAAGGCCGAGGCGGTCCGCCGCTTTGCGGTGGGGCGGCGCACGACTTATCGCCATCTGGCCGCCGCCAAGGCCGGCACGCTCGCCCCCAAAACGAGCTGGGGGAAGTGGCGCGCGCTCGGTCCCCAGAACCTTCAGGCCCACGTTACAGCGCAGCCCGATGCCACGCTCCAAGAACTCGCCACCGGCTTCAACGTCAGCCATAACGCCGTTTGGGTGCGGCTGGACCAACTGGGCTTGACCCTAAAAAAACTCACAAACTACCGCGAGCGCAACGAAGTGCAGCGAAGTGCAGCGGTGGCTCTTCCAGCGCGAACTCGAAAAGTTCAGCGGCCAGCCCGTCTATTACCTCTACGCGGGCGGCGGGGATCACCGGCTAGATCGTGAGTTTGGCCGCGCGCCGCGGGGCGAACGAATTTCCGAAGCCGTCGCGGGCAAACGCCGGGAACGCACCAGCCTCATTGGGGCGTTCCGGCCGGGCAAGCTGGTCGCGCCGCTGGCCTTTCAGGGCAGATGCAACACGGCGGTCGTGGAGATTTATTTCGCCCAAGTGCTGCTACCCGCGTTGCCCCCAGGCAGCGTGATCGTGTTGGCCAGCGCCAGGATCAGGAGCAGGGCCAGGCGAAGCGAAGGTTTCATGGCCTCCGAGACTGGCGGTTTCGTCCCCGAGGGCAAAGCAGTTTTCCAAGCGGGCGGGCGACGGAACTCCGAAAGCATCCTGCGCACGGAGATCTGCCG
>JAYTIO010000085.1:0-6836 GCA_043731805.1 Pedosphaera sp.
GCTGGCGGATGGCGCAGGCGCGGAACCTGGTGATGGTGCCGTTCTTCATCAGCGACGGGCTACATTCCTTCGAGGACATCCCGGTGATGCTGGGCGAACCGGCGGCGGTCGTGCAGGAGCGCCTGCGGACCGGCCAGCCGACTTGGCGGAACCCGACCGGGCGGGAGGAACAGTGGCTTTGGTATGCGGCCAGCGTCGGCAGCGAACCGCTCCTGGCGGAGGTGATTTTGGAGCGCGTGCGCGCGGCTGCCGCAGCGAGTTTTCGGGGAGAAATGCGTTGACACTGCCCGCACCAATCCTTTACCAAAGCGGCGAGTTTTCAGTGGAAAACGCGGACACCTAAGGGCTTATGAAACGGATCATTGCAACGACGGGTTTGGCGGCGTTGGGCGCGGTGGCATTGCAGCCCGCGATGGCGCAAGAGGGCAAGCCGTGGAACCTCACCGCGAGCGTGCGGAGCTTCTACGACGACAACTACACCACGCTCCCGTCCAAGGCTCCGCCTGGCCAACCCACCAAGCGCAGCAGTTGGGGCTTGGACCTCAGCCCGAGCGGGGCTTACAAGCTCTCCCGCGATCAGACGACGCTGGATCTGAGTGCGCGCTACGGGATGCGCTATTACGAGGATCGGACGCAGGGTTCAGCGGATCACAGCCTCGACTTTGGGGTCGGGCTGGAGCACCGCTTCACCGAAAAACAACGGCTGAGCGTGACGGAGTCGTTTGCCATCGCACAGGAGCCGGGGGTCTTGGATCCCAGTTCGGCGGTCAGCACCGCGCTCCGCATGGACGGCAACAACGTCCGCAACAACCTCGGCTTGAAATACGCGTGGGACGACATCATCGAGCGCTGGTCGGGCGAGGCGAGCTACGCCAACACCTACTACGATTATCAGCAGGACAACAGGAGCACCGGGACGTCCGGCTCACGATCCGCGCTGCTGGACCGGGTGGAGCACCTCATCACGTTGGCCGGACGGTATCGGATTTTTGACGAGACCGAGACTGAAGCTCTGTTCGGCTACTCGTTCGGCATGACGGATTCGACCAGCAAGGATTTCCTAAGCGGCGCTGGAACCATTGCTGATCCGTTCAGAAACCCGGGATCAGTTCGTGACAGCCGCTCCCACTACTTCTTCACCGGCGCCGGCCACAAGTTCACGCCCGATCTGAAGGTCAATGGCCGCGTGGGCGTGCAATACACCGAGTATCCCAATGCGGCCACGGCCAAGCCCGCTTTCCAAAGCTCGCAGACCAGTCCCTACGTAGATGCCAGTGGAACGTGGAATTATCTGCCGAACAGCTCGGCCCAGCTCGGCTTCCGGATCTCGCGCATCACCACGGACCTCGCCGCTTCCGCCGACGCTCAGGCCACGACGGTTTACAGCTCGTTGAACCATGAGTTCAACCCGGACTTGAAGGGCAGCCTGCTGGCGCAATACCAACTCTCCCAATACCGCCAGACCGTCGGAGTGCAGAACGTGGCGGACAACATCTTCACCGCCGGCCTGAACCTCGAGTGGCGCTTCACCCAGTTCTGGACGCTGGAAGGCGGCTACAACTACGACCGGCAGGACGCCGACATCGCGGGCCGCAGCTACTACCGCAACCGCCTCTACCTCGGTTTCAAGGCTAGCTGGTAGGGCATCTTCCTGATTGACGACTTCGTGACCTGAACGGGAGGCTGGAGCCAATGAACTCCGGCCTCCTTTCTTTTTGACCCATGGACGCGGCACCCCATTACGCTGACTCAGCTTCCAACCCACCGGAGAACCGGCTGCACTTCCTCGACTACTGGCGCATCATCCGGATGCGCGGGCTGCTGATCTTCGTCGTCTTCGCCCTCGTCGTAGGCACGACCGCCGCGCTCACGCACATGATGGAGCCGACCTTCATGAGCACCGTCCGCATGGAGGTGCAGAAGGACGTGGGCGACATCTCCAGCCTGATGCCCACGACGGCGCAGGTCGGCTTCGACCCCTACTTCGTGATGACCCAGTTCGAGATCCTCCAGTCCAAGGAGGTGCTCTACAAGGTCATTGACGACCTCAAGCTCGTTCAACGGTGGAACCAGAAGTATCGTCTGGGCGACTCCCGCGCCGAGGCCTTCCGCATCCTCGGCAAGCTCATTGACCCCCGGCAGGTCCGCAACACGAGCATCATCGAGATCAATGTCTACAGCAAAGACAAGGAGGAGGCCGCCGAGATCGCCAACAAGATTTACGAGGTTTACAAGGCCAGCCGTGATGAATTGCGCCTGCGCCTCGTGGAACAAGGGTTGAAGACCCTCCGCGAGAAGCTGCTGGAGCACCACGCCTTCGTCGAAGTCGCCCGCAGCAACGTCAACCTCGTGCTCAAGGACAAGGGCATCGTGGTCCTCTTCGAGGGGCCGGGATCCTTCTCCTCGCTGGAAGTTGAAACCATGCGCCAGATGGAGGCGGAGAACATCCAGCTCGGCACGTCCTACCGGCGCAAACAGTTCCGCTACGATGGGTTGAAAACCCTGCCGCCGGAACAGCTCCGCAACGCCCTGACCTACCTCGCCCCCGACGAGCTCCTGACTAAGCGGCTCGACGAATTGAGCCTGGCCAAGAAGGAGTTCATCTCCAAGAGCAAGGACCTCGGCCCGTTGAACCCGGAATACACGCGTATGAAGGACGTGATCGCCGAGGTTGAGACCCAGATTGAAGCACGCGTCACTGGGGTGATGAAGGGTGTAGAAACGGACCTGCTCGCCGACAAGGGCACTTTGGCGGAGCGGATCGAGAAGCTGGAAGCGGTGAAGAAAAGCAGTCAGGCCATGGCGGAGAGCAAGCGCATCTACTCGCTTGCCATCTCGGAGCTGGAGCGCCAACTGCGGCTGCGCGAGACCGTCGAGAACAAGATCAAGGTTGAGGAACTCGACAAGGACATCAAGCGCACCACGGCCGTGCGGGTCACCGACTTCGCGGAAGCCGCCGTCAAGCCCGCCTATCCCAAGGTCGCGCTCAACATCGCCCTCGGCGCGTTCGTCGGCCTCGTGCTCGGCGTCGGCCTGGCCTTCTTCATCGAATATCTCGACACCAGCGTGAAGACCATTGACGACGTGGAGCGCGCGCTTCAAGCGCCCGTGCTCGCCGTCATCCCGCAGAACGTCGGCGCGCTGCTGGACGAAGGCTCGGACAGCCCGCACGCCGAGGCCTACCGCGTCCTGCGCACCAACGTCCTCTTCACCCGCAAGGACGACAACGCCAACGCCATCACCGTCGTCAGCGGCGGCGCGGGCGAGGGCAAGTCCACCACCGTCCTGAACCTCGCCACGATCTTTGCGCAGAACGGCAACAAGGTGCTCCTCGTGGACTCCGACCTCCGCCGCCCCAGCCTCCACAAGCGCCTCGGTCTCACCAACACCCTCGGTCTCACCAACTACCTCCTTGGCCAGAACAAACTCGAGGAAGTCATCCAAACCACCACCCTGCCCAACCTCAACTTCCTCCCCAGCGGCAAGCTGCCCAGCAGCGCGTTGGGCATCCTCAATTCGCCGCAGATGAAGGAGTTCATCAAGGAGGTCAAGCGCCGCTACGACTTCGTCTTCTTCGACGCCCCGCCCATCATGGGCGTGAGCGATGCCACGGTGCTCGCCAGCGGCGCGGACCTCGCCCTCCTCGTCATCCAGTATCGCAAGTATCCCCAGTCCCTCGCCATCCGCTCGCGGCAAATGGTGGAGAAGGTCGGCGGGCGGCTCCTGGGCGTCGTGCTCAACAACATCAACCTCGCGAGCGACGCCTCCTACTACTACTACAGCGGCTACCACTACCACAGTAACAACAACGCCGATGAGCCCGCCACCAACGGCAAGCCCCCCGGCAAGGCCGCCCGCCTCAAACCCGCCGCCCCGGCCACGGACGACCCGACCATCAAGCCGAAATACTGATTGCCCCGTCGAAAACGCCCCAACACGCTACCGCCCATGAAGCTCGCTTGGAAACCGTTCCTCCTGCTGCTCGTCTGCTGCTTGGCTCTCGCGTGCGACACTCTGGACCAAGGTTCCGGACGCCCACCGAGCACGCCGCGTGGGGCTGCGGCCCCGGACTCCGTTGACCTGCTGCGCGTCGGCGAAAAGATTCAAGTGCTCCTGTCCGACACGCCCGGTGGGCCGATCTCCGCCGAGGTGGTCATCTCCGAAGACGGGAAAATCACCCTCCACTACGACCAGACCTTCGTCGCTGCGGGCAAGACCCGCTCGAAGTTGGAGGCGGAAATCCGCACGCGCTACGTGCCCGGCTTCTACACCAAGCTGACCGTCACCGTGAAACAGGATGACCGATTCGTGTATGTGGACGGGTTCGTGAAGGCGCCGAACAATTACCCTTATCGGCCCGGAATGACGCTGCTGAAGGCGATCACCGTCGCGGGTGGCTTCAGTGAGTTTGGAAAGAAGAACGAAGTGACCATCACCCGCGACGGAAACGAGCAGAAGGTGGACTGCGAGAAGGCACTGAAGGATCCGAAGCTCGACCCGCCGCTCTTCCCCGGCGACCGCATCTACGTCCCGCGCCGTTTCTTCTGATGGTCCAGCTCCGCGTCCTCAACGGCAGCCGCGCTGGCACGGCGCAGACCGTCAGCCTGTTTCCCTGCACCTTGGGTCGTTCCGTCGGCGATGACGTGCAGCTCGTCGAAACCGGCGTTTGGGAGAACCACCTTCAGCTCGACCTCCAAGTGCCCGCCGGCTTCCGCCTGTGCCGCCTCGGCCAGGGCCGCGCCCGCGTCAACGGCGCCGAGTTCGATGAACTACTCCTCCACAACGGCGACGTGATTGAGCTGGGCGCGGTGAAGGTGCAGTTCTGGCTGGCCGAAGTCCGGCAGTCCGACAACCGCGCGAGAGAGAGACTCGTCTGGCTCGGACTGACCGCGCTCGTCCTCCTCGAAGGCGCGTTGATTGGCTGGCTGCTTTGATCCTAGATTCCGCAGTCGGAGGTTGAGATTTCATACGGTGGGGAGGCCGATTGGCTCGGGGATGGGCGCGGCCAGCAGTTCGGTTTTCAACTGCGGCGCAGTTGTCACCAACCACGCGCACATCCGCTGGTAGCTGGCTCGCAACTGCTCCCACCACGCCCCGCTCACACTCACTTGCAGCGCGGCTTCTCCCGGACGCTTGGCGTCCACGAGCTGCGCTTCAAGAATCAGCTTCAACCTCAGCCCCTCCTCGCCGGCTTCCGCTCCGTCTTTGCATTCGATGGACGGCTCGGCATCGATTTTCTGCGCGTCCTTGGTCGACACGGCGAACGTCACCTTCTGGGCCATTGAAGCAGAATGCGCGTCGCGAAGATGACCATAAACTTTCATCGCCATTGCGCCGCCGTCCTTGTGCCCGAGCCAGCGAGCAACGCTCGGGATGTCCACGCCGCTCTCAGCGCAGCAGGTAGCGAAGAGGTGCCGCAGGTCGTGGTGGGTGATACGCGCCATGCCTGCCAGTCCCGCCGCTCGGCTCATCGCCTTCTGACATTCCCGGATGGGGATGACCGGCGTGTGTAACGGCTCGGCGGCTCGTTCCTCCCTTAACTCCTCCAGCAGACGACGCATCTCACGCATCATCGGCACCCGGCGCGTCTCGCCGTTCTTCGCCCTGGTTGCGGGGTCACCTCTCACACGGATCTCGCCGCGATCTAAATTAGTATCATCCCACGTGATGAAGGACGCTTCGAGCTTTCGAAACCCACCGAAGGCAAGAAAGCAGACCAAGTTGGCCGCATTTGCGGAGAACCGCCCGCCCGCCCGCTGGATTTCTTCCACGAAGCGGCCGAACTGCGCCAGTTCCGACAGCTTCAATTCCTTGGGGCCCTCCCCCACGCGTTTGAGCGCGCGCGCCGGGTTGTCGTAACTTGCCCCCGTTTCAACCACGCTTTCGAGAATCTGCTCTGAGCAGAGCAATCGTGTGGTTGTAAACACTTGCCGAGGAATTGCCCGCGCACCGAACCACCCATTCCTCGTAATCAGCCTTGGTCACCCGGCGCACATCCTTCCGCGCCAGTTCGGGCCATGGCTTCATCAAAACCTTCGCGCACTCCAAGTAGTATTGCTTCGTGCGCGGCTTCAACCGCACGATGCCTTCGAGCCGCTGCAGATAGTGGCCAACCGCCTCCCCGACGGTCATCCGGCCACGGCGCAAGGTGTCGCGCACTTTCGCCACCTGTCGTGCTTTTCAAGGTCGCCAAGCCGCAATTTGGCCACGGTGATCTGGTCGGTCCCCAAGGCCCTGCGGATGAGCTTGCCTCGCACCTTGATCCGGGCAAAATAGCTTCCAGATGGAATGTAGCGGACCAAATTTGCATACTGCGTTTTCTGCTAGGCGGCCTTCGGAGATGGCTGGGCGGTGCTCATGTGAGCATTCTATCAGATTGGCCGTATTCCAAGAGTAGTCAACACGCAAAGTGTTCATTTGCAAAGGTCGCGCTTGTAGCTCAGTTGGATAGAGCATCCGCCTTCTAAGCGGACGGTCGCGGGTTCGACTCCCGCCGAGCGCACCATTTCGGATTTGCGATGAGTCTTTGCGGATGAGTTATTCAAATCGCGGAAAGAGGCGGAACATACTGTATAATCAGGCGCTTACGAAGGATTGAGCACTGAAATCTTCGGATGGATTGGAGAGCGAGTCGGTGGGGGCAAGTCGTTGTGGGTAAATGGCGGCCATGAACTCCTCCTCTGCCTCAGCACTTCACCCGGCACAGGTGAAGACGGTTTCACCTGCCCCAACTGGCTCAGCGGCGTGAGCGTGTATGCAGCCGTGGAGCAGCAGACGCATCACCAGACCGTGGCGCAGTTGCTGCCGCAACCCGAACCCGCGCCGCTGAGAGAGCA
>JAYTIO010000086.1:0-3500 GCA_043731805.1 Pedosphaera sp.
TCGATGACTTCGCCGACGTAACCGATATCAATTTTTTTACCGGGATTGTCCTTGTCGTCGAGGAACATTTTTTTGCACTTGAAAATGTCCGCGCCGGAAAAACCCACCGCCGCGCCGCCGAGCGACTCGATGGTGCGGACAATCTCGGGGTTAATCTCCCGCGACAGCACTTGGTCCACGACACGAACCGCCGCCTCGTCCGTCACGCGCATGCCTTGGATGAAGTTCGCCGGCAACCCAGCGGCGTCCATCGCGCGCGTGATGGCCTTGCCGCCGCCGTGGACGACCACGGGGTTGATCTCCACCGCTTCGAGGAACACGACATCGCGCGCCACGCCGTTGCGCACGGCGGGATCGGGCGAGTCCATGAAGCTGCCGCCGTATTTCACGACGAACGTGGCGTGGCTGAACTTCTGGATGTAAGGCAACGCCTCCAGCAGCGTCGCGGCTTTGGTGATGGGGTCATGCATCTGAGGAAATGTTTAGCCACAGATTGAACACGGATGAAACACGGATTTGGAATTCTCTGTGTTCAATCGGTGTTTCATCTGTGGCAAAAAGTCAGCCCCCCAGCGTCGTCGGGTCCGTCACGTCACCCTTGTTGTAATCCACATACGCCTCGGTCAGGTCGGCGGCATACATGAGGGCGGCGGCCTGGCCGAGGTTGAGGCGGATGTGGAGGTCGAACTCCTTCGGCGCGGCGGCGGCGCAGAGCTCCTTGAACGTGGCCTTCGTTGGCTGACCGCGCTTGAGGCTCCAGAGAATCTTCCGGCTGCCCGGCGCGCTGTAGCCGATGTCCACCTTGTCCTCGACCACGGTCGCGGCGCTGTAGCCCAGCGCGTCAATGATACGGCCCCAGTTCGGGTCGCCGCCGTGCCAACTCGTCTTCACCAGCGCGCTGTTCGCCACGGCGCGCGCGGCGGCATCGGCGTCCTGAATCGTCTTCGCGCCCTCGACCCGCACGGTCACGACGCGGTGCACGCCCTCGCCGTCGCGCACAATCATCTTGGCGAGCTCCAGCGTCACGTGGTTGAGCGCGGCTTGGAACGTCCTCAATTCCGCACTCCGCATTCCGCACTCCGCATTTCCTGCCAGCCCATTCGCCAGCACGAGCACCGTGTCATTCGTGCTCATGTCGCCGTCCACGGTGATGCGGTTGAAGCTGTTCGCCACAGCCTCTTGCAGGCAGGCGTGCAGCGCCTTCGCGTCGATGGCCGCATCGGTCGTAATGAAGCACAGCATGGTCGCGTGCAAACCTTGCGGCAGCGCAGCGGGTCGCGCGCCCGTCGCGCTCATGCCGGGCTGAATCATCCCCGCGCCCTTGCACATGCCACCGATGCGCACGGGCTTGCCGCCCAGCTTGAACTCGATCGCAATCTGCTTGGGCCGCGTGTCGCTGGTCATGATGGCCTCGACCGCTTCGTCGGCGCAGGCCACCTCATTCCCCAGCAACTGCGCCGCCGCGAGAATCCCTTCGCGCACGTTCGCCATCGGCAAGGTCACGCCGATGCGCCCGGTGCTGCCAACGAGGATTTGCTCGTCGGGGATGTGAAGTTGCTTCGCCACCAGCGCGGTCATGGCGCGCGCGTCCTTCATGCCCTGCTTGCCGGTGCAGGCGTTGGCGTTGCCGGAGTTCACCACGATGGCTTGGGCGACGCCGCTCTGCACTCGCTCCGCGCAGACCTTCACCGGCGCGGCGCAAATCTGGTTCGTCGTGAACATCCCCGCCACGGTCGCGGGCACCTCGGACACGAGGAGCGCGAGGTCGCGCTTCGGGCCTTTGTTCGACCCCTTGCCGGTGCCGAGACGCTTGATGTCGCAGAAAACGCCGCTGGCGAGAAATCCCTGCGGCGCGACGATGGCGCCGGGAACAACTTTGAATTTGAACTTGCTCATGGTTTGGCGCGCGAACGGAAACAACTCGCCGCGCGGGTGTCAACTGCGGCCTATGGAGTGCGGTGGCAGCGCGCAGCGGCGACACCGCTTTGGCAGGCAGGGACGCGGTCCTTCGCAATCACCCTCGATTTTCCAGCCACAGATGAACACAGATTGAACACAGATGACTCTAAGCAGGGCGGCTTCATACCCATGTTTCGCCGCCTTCCCTATCTGTGTTTCATCTGTGTTCATCTGTGGCAAAAACTCCGTCGTTCCTGCCAAAGCGGCGTCGCCGCTGCGCGCTGCTGCCGCACTCCAAAACGACTCACGCCGCCACGCCCAGCCGGTCGCCCATGCGCGCGTAGAGCTCGCGACGCTCCGCCGTGTGCGCGACGAGGTCGGCATCCAGCTTCACGCGGCCCGGCTCGAAGAGCGTGATGGTGGAGGAGCCGCCGAACTTGAAGTAGCCCTTCTCCGCGCCCTTCGCCACGCGGGTGTTCGGCGGGAAGGTGTATTCGAAGCTGCCCACGTTCGTCGCGCCGACCTCCAGCATGAGCACCGTGCCAAACTCCGGCGACTCGATGCGCGTGATGGCCCGCTTGTTCTCCGTGAAGATGCGGATGTTCCGCCGCAGCGCGATGGGGCTGACGGAGTAGAGCCAGCCGTTGAGCACGCGCGGCTCCGTGGCGAGGCCGCCGACGGGGAAGTGGTAGCGGTGATAGTCCACCGGGCAGAGGCGCGAGAGCACCATCGCGCCACGATGAAACCGCTCGGCCAACTCGCGGTCGCGGAGCAACTCGCCGAGGCTGAAGACTTCGCCCTTCACGAAGATGCCTTCCGTCTGCGACACGTCCGCGAAGCCGAGATGCCGGCCGTCCGCCGGAAACACGGCGGTCTTCGCGTCGCCCGCGATGGGCCGGGCAGCGGGCTTAAGCTTGCGGTAAAAGAACTCGTTGAACGTGCGGTAGGAGTCCGGCGCGTCGGCGAACTCGCCCGGGTCCACGCGGAAGTTCTGGATGAACGGTGCGACCTTCGCGCGGCTCGCGGGCCGGTCCATGCGCCAGCCATACCAGCGCGAGAACCACGCGCGCTTGGCGAAGGCGTGCAGCGCGAGCCGGCCCGACAGCGAGCCGTAAATCCAGCGCAGGAAGCCTTCGCCATAAATCTGCTCCGGCTCCACGGTCTGCGTGTAGCGGTTGAAGAATTGGATAGCGTCGGAATGCACTGGTTGACGCCTGGGACTCTCGGGAAGCAGTTCGCGCAAGTCGAGTGGGTTTTGTGCCGAGCGCCCCTCGCCACCGCACGGTCGCCCGCCACAAGCCACCTTTGACAATTCCCCACGCTTCGCAAACATTGAGCCACTTTTTCCGGGCAACCGGAGGCGGATGAAACCCACTGTCACCCCTACTGAAGAGCCGAAACAGGTCTGCGACTTGTGCGGCAGCGCACGTTACCAGGTCTTTGCCACCCGCGGGCGCGGCGGCTCCAAGCTCACCACCGTCATCTGCGAGGACTGCGGCCTAGTCTATACGAACCCGCGCCCGACCGAGCGGGAGAACTCGAAGTTTTACCACACGAGCTATTGGGGCGCTTACAAACACCAGACCGTGCCCGACGAGCGG
>JAYTIO010000087.1:0-4487 GCA_043731805.1 Pedosphaera sp.
TGGAAGCTGCCGGCACGGGGCGGGCTTCCCATCGCCCTGTCACTTGCTACGCTCCGCCACAAATTAGCGCCGCGCCTGCTTCCGACCCACCTGCTTCACCCGCCCCCGCCAGCCCGCGCCTCATGTCGCTCGATGCCCTGCGCGGCTTCGACATGTTCTGGATTCTTGGCGGCGACTTCGTCGTCACCACGGCGGGCAAGATGTCCGGCGGCAACGACCAGACCTGGACGCTCTTCGGCTGGCTCGTCAGCCAGTTCCAGCACAAGGCCTGGGCCGGCTTCGCGTTCTACGACCTGATTTTCCCGCTGTTCGTCTTCATCTCGGGCGTGTCGGTGGTCTGGTCGCTCACCAAGGAGACGCAGCAACACGGCCGGGCCGGCGCGCTACAACGTGTCGCCCGCCGTGCGGCGCTGCTCTTCGTGCTGGGCATCTTTTACTCCGGCGGCTTCCGCACCGAGTGGCCGGACCTCCGCGTGCTCGGCGTGCTGCAACGCATCGCGCTCGCCTACCTCGGTGCGGGCTTGGTCTTCTGCTACGTCGGCGCGCGGATGAAGGCGCTGGCGGGCATCGTCGCGGGCATGCTCCTCGGCTACTGGGCGTTGCTGAACTTCGTGCCCATCCGCGACCTTCAGTTGGACAAGGCCAAGCTCGCTGAGCTCGCCGAGCAGTCCGGCGACACGCGCGGAGCCCTCGCGCTCAAGTCCGAGACCAACCCTTCCGCGACGAAGAACAGCCCCGCGTGGCGCAAGGCCGAGGAACTGTTCGCCCAGACCACCGCCACGACGACCGGCCAGTTCGCCCCCGGCCACAACCTCGTCAACCACCTCGACTTCCAGTTCCTGCCCGGTCGCAAGTATGACCTCTTCTACGACCCCGAGGGCCTCCTCAGCACGCTGCCCGCCGTGGCTACCTGCCTGCTGGGCGTGCTCGCCGGCGTGTGGCTGCGACGCGAAGATTTTTGCGACAAGTGGAAGGTGATTTACCTCCTGAGCTTCGGCGCGCTCGCCGTCCTCGCGGGCTTTGCGTGGGGCCTGTCGTTTCCCGTCGTGAAGAAGCTCTGGACCTCCAGCTTCGTGCTCGTGGCCGGCGGCTACAGCGCCATGCTGCTGGCGGTCTTTTATCAAGTCGTGGACGTGTGGCAGTGGCGCGCGTGGTGCCAGCCGTTCCTGTGGATTGGCATGAACTCCATCACCATCTACGTGGCGAACAACCTTCTCCAGTTCCGCGCCGTCGCCACGCGCTGCGTGGGCGGCGACGTGAAGAAGTGGCTGGACACCACCATCGCTGACGGCGCGGGCAACCTGCTCATCGCGGTGGTGGGCTTCGCCCTCATCTTCGGCTTCGTGAACTTCCTCTACCGCCGCAAGATTTTCCTGCGGCTGTGAGGTGCCCCGTCGCTGAATCGCCCGTCCCCAGCCACAGTCTGAACCACCCGATGTTCCGGCCAGCCCACTTGCTTCTCCTCGCGTTCGCCCTCTCCGCGTCCGCCGCGCCGTCCTTCCGTGAGGATGTCCTCCCGCTGCTCACGCGCGCGGGCTGCAACATGGGCGCGTGCCACGGCAAGCTCGCCGGCCAAAACGGTTTCCGCCTCTCCCTGCGCGGCTTCGCCCCGGACGAAGACTACGAGCATCTCGCCCGCGAGAGCCGGGGCCGTCGCCTCAACTTCGCGCAACCCGACGCCAGCCTGCTGCTCACGAAGGCCCTTGCCACCGAGCCGCACGAGGGCGGCGCGCGGTTCGCGCCTGGCTCCCGCGAACACGCCTTGCTCCGTGACTGGATTCTCGCCGGTGCGCCCGGCCCCGCCACGAACGAAGCCCGCGTCGCCAAGCTCACGCTCTCCGCCGTCACCCGCCCGCTCAAGCCCGGCGACCAAGTCCCCGTCACCGCCCGCGCCACCTACACCGACGGCCGCGAGCGCGACGTGACGTGGCTCGCGCAGTTCTTCGCCAATGACGAGTCCACCGTGAAGGTCTCGCCCGAGGGCGTCGCGACCGCGTTGCGCGCGGGTGAGGCGTCGGTGCGCGTCCACTTCCAAGGCTTCGTCGAGGTTGTCTCCTTCACGATGCCTTACGCCAACCAGGTCAAGCCCACCGACTTCATCGCGCGGCAGAACGCCATTGATGACGCGGTCTTCAAGAAGCTCCACGCGCTCCGCCTCCCGCCCGCGCCGCCGTGCGACGACGCGACCTTCGCCCGCCGCCTCCACCTCGACCTGACCGGCACGCTGCCGACGGCTGAAGTTGCCGCCGCGTTTGCCAAGGACACTTCCCCCGACAAGCGCACGCGGCTCGCCGACGAACTGCTCGGCAGCCCGCGCTTTGTTGACTACTGGACATTGCAGCTCGCCGACCTGCTCCAGAACCGCAAGGAGCGCGACCACGACGTGCGTGGGACGAAGGGCGTCCGCAGCTTCCACGCGTGGCTCCGCGCGCAAGTCGCCGCCAACCGCCCGTGGGACGCGCTCGCCCGCGACGTGCTCACCGCGCGCGGTTCCGCCAGCGAGACACCGGCCGTCGGCTACTTCATTTACAACCTCGGCGAGAAGCGCCAACCCGAGCAGTCCGACCTGCCGGACTCGGTGGCGCAGGCCTTCCTCGGCACGCGCATCGGCTGCGCCCGCTGCCACAACCACCCACTCGAACGCTACACGCAGGACGACTTCTACCACTTCGCCGCGTTCTTCGCGCGCGTCTCGCTGGACCGCAAGGAGCCGCTGGACGGCTTCACCGCGCTGCAACTCGGCACGCAAAACGAGCTGCAGCTCGACAAGCAGCTTCAGCAGGCGGAGGAGAAAGTTACCAAGGCCAAAGAAGCCGCCGCCGCGCCGGGCCTTGAAGCGAAGGAAGCCGAGAAGCGCGCGAAGGAAGTCACCTCCTCCGAGAAGCGCGTCGGCGAGCTGGCGCAGCAAATCAAGTCCACCCGCGCCAAGCCGCCGTCCGTCCAGCAGCCACGCACCCGCCAGATGATGGTCGCCCAACCGCTCGACCGCCGCGCGCTCGCGATGCCCGAGGGGTCCGACCCGCGCGCCGCCTTTACCGACTGGATGACCGCGCCGGAGAATCCCTACTTCGCTGGCGCGATGGT
Organism: Pedosphaera sp.; assembly: GCA_043731805.1. Taxonomy (GTDB): domain Bacteria; phylum Verrucomicrobiota; class Verrucomicrobiia; order Limisphaerales; family SXTU01; genus SXTU01. The sequence continues at coordinate 3,085 of JAYTIO010000087.1, forward strand.
GAACCGTATCTGGCGGCACTTCATGGGCGTGGGCCTCGTCGAGCCGGTGGACGACCTGCGCGACAGCAACCCGCCGTCGAACCCCGAGCTGTGGGCGCTGCTCAAGCGCGAGTTCGCCGCCGGCCACGACCTGCGCAAGCTCATGCGCTTCATCGTCACCTCGCGCACCTACCAGCTCGCCGCCGACACCACACGCGCCAACGCCGCCGACCAACGCTTCCACTCGCACTTCTACGCCCGTCGCCTGCCCGCCGAGGTCTTGCTCGACGCTGTGGGCGACGTGACCGGCGTGCCGGAGACCTTCCCCGGCTACCCCGTCGGCCTGCGCGCCGTGCAGCTCCCTGACTCGACGGTGAACAGCTACTTCCTCACGCTCTTCGGCCGTAGCGACCGCGTGACCGCCTGCGCCTGCGAGCGCAGCGGCGACGTGACCCTCCCGCAGCTCCTCCACCTCAACACCGGCGAAGACCTGTTCAAGAAAATTAAATCCCCGGACGCCCGGCTCACCGCTTTGCTGAAGCAATTCCCTGACGACGCGCACCTCACTGAGCAGCTCTACCTCACCACGCTCGGCCGCAAGCCCACGCCCGCCGAACGCGAAGCCGTCACCCGCCAGCACAGCGCCGCCGACCCGCGTGAAGCCTTCTTCGCCGACCTCCTCTGGGCGCTGCTGAACACGAAAGAATTCGCGTTCAACCATTGAGGCTTCCGACCGTCCGACGGCAGGGCAATGGGCACCACTTGGCACCCGCACCACGGCAACTGAACCCCCTCTCTCTGCGAGGCACGAGCGGGGAGAGGGTTGGGGAGAGGGGAGCTTCGCTAGCCAAACCGGTTGGACCAACGCCCCTCCTCTCCCCCAGCCCTCTCCTCCATTCGATGGAAGACAGGGAGGAGCGTCTGCCCTCGTATAGTGCGGATCGCTCGTTGCGTCGTTGGCCCACTCGCAACCGCGCCCGTCTTTGACTTGTCCCCGCTGCTTTCCTAACCTCGCTGCCCATGAACGTCCTGAAATTCGCGGACAAGGATTTCGCCGCCCGGCTGGCCCAGCTCGCGGCGTCGTCGAGCCTCTTCGACCCCGTCGTCGAGGAGCGCGCGCGTGGCATCATCGCCGCCGTGCGCGAGCGCGGCGACGCAGCGCTGCTGGAGCTGACCGAGCGCTTCGACGGCGCGCAACTCACCGCCGAGCAACTCGCGGTCTCGCAAGCGGAACTCTTCAGCGCCGCCCTTACCGCCGATGTTTCGCTCCGCGCCGCTGTCACCGAGGCGGAGAAGAACATCGCCACCTTCGCCAAGAAATCCCTCCGCAAGAACTGGTCGGCGCGCAACTCGCACGGCGCGGCAGTGGGCGAGAAGTTCGACGGCTTCGGGCGTGTCGGCATCTACATCCCCGGCGGCACCGC
>JAYTIO010000088.1:0-10431 GCA_043731805.1 Pedosphaera sp.
GACAACACCACCAAGTTCGACGTGCGCGTCAACGTGCAGGGTGGCGGCCCCAACGGCCAGGCCGGGGCGGTTCGGCACGGCATCGCCCGCGCGCTCATCACCGTGGATGTCGCCATGCGTCCGCCGCTCAAAGCGGATGGCCTGCTCACTCGCGACCCGCGTATGCGCGAGCGCAAGAAGTATGGCCAGCCCGGTGCCCGCAAGCGCTTCCAGTTCAGCAAGCGCTAATCGCCCAAGCAGTTTTCAAGAACCCCGCCCGCGCAAGCCGGCGGGGTTTTTATTTTGGTGCCGCCGCCCGTGCCGACGATCACAACTCACCGCCACTCTTCACCCTTCACTCTTTACCCCTCACCCCTCACACTGCCCCCATGTCCGCGCCCGCTCCCTTGCTCCGACTCGCGAACGTCACCAAGCGCTACCCCGGTGCGGCGGCTGGCGACCTGCCCGTCCTGCGCGGCCTCTCGCTCGAAATCGCGTGCGGCGAGACCGTCGCTATCGTCGGCCCGAGCGGTTGCGGCAAGAGCACGCTGCTGAACCTCATCGGCACGCTCGACCTGCCCGACTCCGGCGAACTCACCCTCGACGGCCAGCGTCTCGACACCCTGGATGAACTCGCCCTCGCCGCCGTGCGCAATCGGCAGATCGGCTTCATCTTCCAGTCCCACCACCTCCTGCCGCAATGCACCGTGCTGGAGAACGTCCTCGTCCCCACGCTCGCGTCGGGCGACACCGCGAGCCGCACTGCCGCCGCTGATCGCGCCAAGCAACTCCTCACCCGCGTGGGCCTGGGCGAACGCCTCAACTACCGCCCCGGCCAGCTCTCCGGTGGCGAGCGTCAGCGCGTCGCCGTCGTCCGCGCGCTCATCAACCAGCCCAAGCTCCTCCTCGCCGACGAACCCACCGGCGCCCTCGACCGCGCCACCGCCGACGCCCTCGCCGCACTGCTCCTCGACCTCAACCGCGAGCAAGGCACCGCCCTCATCGTCGTCACCCACGCGCCCGAGCTAGCGAAGCGCATGGGCCGCGTGCTGGAACTGCGCGACGGACAACTAATCGCCGCCTGACATGAACCACAGAGGCACAGAGAACACCGAGGTTGAGCCACGGATGAAACACGGATGGAACACAGATCAGGCCGATTCCCAATCCGTGTTTTCTCCGTGTTTCATCGGTGGCTCGAAACTATCTGCTCTGTGTCCTCTGTGCCTCTGTGGTTAAACCTCCCATGACCCTCTGGACCCTCGCCCTCCGCAGCCTGCGCTTCCACGCGCGGGCGCATCTCGGCGTGCTGCTGGGCGCGACCGTCGGCGCGGCGGTGCTCATCGGCGCGCTGCTGGTCGGTGACTCCGTGCGCGGCAGCCTGCGCGACATGGCGCTGGCGAGGCTGGGAAAAGTTCACTACGCGCTCGACGGCGGCGACCGCTTCTTCCGCGAGGAACTGGGGAACGACCTCGTCGGCTTGGCTCGGCAATTCGTCAATGTTCAGCCCAGCGAGATTGCTCCGGCACTGCGACTCCACGGCACTGCGACCACGAGCGACGGAGCGACGCGAGCGAACCGGGTGCAACTGCTGGGGGTGGACGGGCGATTCGGAGAACTCGCGCAAGACCCACGCTACGGCAGCATCCCTGCCGACGGCGTGTTGCTGAACGAAGCCCTAGCCACGCAACTGCGCGCCAAGCGTGGCGACACGGTCCTGCTCCGCGCCCCCAAACCGTCCGCGCTCTCCAAGGAGATGCCGCTCGCTCCGCAATCAGACGCCACGCTCACGCTCCGGCTACGCGTCCACGACATCCTGCCGCCTGCTGCGCTCGGCAACTTTGGCCTCGCCGCCAACCAAATCGCGCCGTTCAACGCCTTCGTGTCGCTGCCCGTGCTGCAAGCCCGTGCAGGCCAGACAAACTCAGTGAACCTGATGCTCACAGCGGACTGGCTGGAGCGGCCGAGCCGTCCGTTGAACACTTGGGAACGTTTCAGTTGGGTCTGTTTTCGTTCGGCGGACCAGTCCGTATTCGGCAAGCGCACCTTCCCTCTCGAAAATCCTTATCGCGAAGAAGCCGTCCGTCGCGTAGGCCCCTCCCGGCCCCTCCGCACGGATTCCTTGTCATGGCTGAATCGTTGGGGGCACCCCAAAGAGGGCACCTTAATGATCGAGTTACCCGCAACTTCTGTATCGCCAACCTTGCTCGCCAGCGGAACTCGGGAGCTTCCGTTGGGCTTCCTCTTCGACTTCCGGGTTCTGACCAACCGCCCGCCGTGGCGTCTGGCTGATTACGAACTTGAGCTTCGCGAGTCGGCGAACTCTCACACCCTCGAACTCCGTTCGCCCCGCATTTTCCTCGACCGCTCTGCCTCGTTCTATGCGATGGCGGCGGTGATGGAATATTGGCGGCGAAGCGTTGCTTCCGTCGCTTCTGGCGAAGCGCTCGCCGAGCAGAATTCTCCGCAGCCCATCCTCACTTACCTCGCCACGCTCCTGCGCGCGGGCACCAACGCCACGGCTTACCCGACGGTCACCGCCGCCGGCGCGCCGCTCGTCCCGGCGGACTTGCGCGATGACGAGATCGTCATCAATCAGTGGCTCGCGGACCAGTTGCAGCTCAAGCCCGGCGGCGAGTTGGAGCTGTCCTACTTCCTGCCCGACTCCGGCGCGGCGCTCACCGAGGCCACGAACCGTTTCCGCGTCCGCTCCATCGTGCCCATGCAGATGCCGTGGGCCGACCGCACGCTGATGCCGGATTTCCCCGGCATCGCGAAGGCCGAGCGCATCGGCGACTGGGACGCGGGCTTCCCGATGAAGCACAGCAAGCTCGTGGACGATCCGTATTGGAAGCAATGGCGCGGCACGCCCAAGGCCTTCGTGAGTCTGAGCGCGGGCCGGAAGATGTGGGGGAACCGCTTCGGCGATACGACATCCATCCGCTTCCCTGTAGGAGCCGACGTGAGGAGGCTTGCTTCCACCAATCAATACAGGAACGAGTTGGAGAAGTCCCTACTCACTGCGCTCAAGCCCGCCGACTTCGGCCTGGTCTTCCAGCCGGTGCGCGAGCAGGCGCTCAAGGCGAGCCGCGAGGGGCAGGACTTTGGCGGGTTGTTCATCGGGTTCAGCTTCTTCCTCATCATCGCGGCGTGCGTGCTGGTGTCGCTGCTGTTTCAGTTCGGCGTCGAGCAGCGCGCGACGGAGGTGGGCACGCTGCTGGCGCTGGGCTTTACGCCCAAACAGGTGCGGCGGCTGTTCCTGCTGGAGGGCGCAGGGCTGTCGCTGCTCGGGTCGCTGCTCGGCGCGGCGGGCGGCGTCTGGTATGCGCGCGCGATGCTCCACGCGCTCTCCACCGTCTGGCGCGACGCCGTGGGCACGAGCGACCTGCACTTCCACGCCGAGCCGGCCACGCTCGTGGGCGGCATCGTGGGCAGCGTGCTGGTGGCGGTGTTCACGTTGTGGCTGGCGTTGCGGAAGCAGGCGCGGAGACCGGCGCGGGAGCTGTTGGCGGGGGGCGGGGAGGAAGTGAGCAGTGTTCAGTGTTCAGTAACCAGTGTTCAGTCGGGGAAGGGGAGCCGTGGTGAAGTCGCTGCCGTTCTCCCTCACCCTGGCCCTCTCCCGCTGGGAGAGGGGACAGCTACGGACAGTTTTCGTGAATCGGGCGCGACCGACTCCGGCCCAACGCTGGCGAGGTTTCTCCCTCTCCCAGCGGGAGAGGGCCGGGGTGAGGGAGAAGAGCCACGCGGTCGGCAGAGGCAGCGAAACACGATGGCTTGGGCGGGCGTGGGTTGCCTGCTCGCCGCGCTTGGCTTGATCGGCTGGGCGTGGGCGAAGCAGGATTCGGCGGCGGCGGGGATTTTCTTCGGAGCTGGGGCGCTGCTGCTGGGGGCGGCGATGGCGTTCACGTCGGCGTTTCTTTCCAAGCTGGAGCGGTCTGAGGCGGCGGCGAATCTCACGCTCACGAGCCTAGGCATCCGCAACGCGACGCGACGTCGTCGGCGTTCGCTGGCGACGGTGGCGATGCTGGCGTGCGGGAGCTTCCTCATCGTGAGCATCGGCGCGTTCCGGCTCGACGAGCACGCGGACGCGACGAAGCGCGCGTCCGGCACGGGCGGCTTCGCGCTGCTGGGCGAGAGCACGCTGCCCATCGTGCAGGATTTGAACACGAAGGTGGGACGGGAGGCGCTGGGCCTGGATGAATCGCTCTTCGTCTCGGAATGGCGTCGTTGGTTGGCCAAAATTCCGCAGCCTGAGCCAGTCCAAGCGTTGGTTGTTGGCGACTGGGTTACGAACGTGGTCCAGCATGTCAGCGTGGTCCCCTTCCGCGTGCGCGATGGCGACGACGCGAGCTGCCTGAACCTGAACCGGGCGCAGAAGCCGAGGTTGCTGGGGGTGAAGCCGGAGCTGCTGGCGCAGCGCGGGGCCTTCAAGTTTGCGGGCGTGGCGAAGGGCTTCGACAAGGAAAGGCCGTGGATGCTCCTCAATCGTGGCCACGCTCGTGAGAGCGTGGGTAACCCATCCAGTCAGCCACCTTCTCACGAAGGTAGCCACGAAATCGCCGCCATTGCCGATGAAGCCTCCATCCTCTGGGCTTTGGGCAAGAAGCTCGGCAACACGCTGGACTTCACGGACGAGCGCGGGAAGCCCTTCAAGGTGCAACTGGTCGCGGCGCTCGTGGGGTCGGTCCTGCAAGGCAACCTCATCATCGCCGAGGACGAGTTCACCGCGCGTTATCCTGGCGAGGCTGGCTACCGCTTCTTCCTCGTGGACGCGCCGCCTGATCGCGCCGCCGAGGTGTCCGCCACGCTGACGAAAGCCTTGCGCGACTTCGGGCTGGAGTTGACGCCCACGACGCGCCGGCTCGCGCAGTTCAATGCGGTGCAGAACACCTACCTCGGCACGTTCCAAATCCTCGGCGGACTCGGCCTGCTGCTGGGCAGCGCGGGGCTGGGCGTGGTGGTGTTGCGCAATGTTTTGGAGCGACGGGGCGAGTTGGCGTTGCTGCTGGCGGTGGGTTTCCGCGCGAAGGCGCTGCGGTGGCTGGTGCTGAGTGAGCACGCGGGCTTGCTACTGCTTGGACTCGGCTGCGGTGTGGTCGCGGCGGCGGTGGCGGTGCTGCCGGCGTTGCGCTCGGGCGGCGACGCGCTGCCGCTCGCGTCACTCGGCCTCACGCTGGCGGGCGTCCTGGTGAGTGGGCTGGTCTTCACCGTGCTGGCCACCGCGTGGTCACTGCGCGGGAAGCTGCTGGACGCGCTGCGGAGTCAGTAAGCGAAGACATTTTGTTCGCCTGTCCCTGGAGGCCCCTTCAATATCGGCGGCGTGAACACCGTCATTTGCCCCATGCGTTCCCGCTTGGCCGTCTCGCTCGCCGTCGTCTTTACCACCCTCCAGCTCGCCGCCGTCGCTGCTGCGCCGCGAGTCTTGCCCGCCGGGCAGTTGCCCGACGACGTGCGGCTCGCGCCGCCGAAGGACTACAACGGCTACTTCCCCTTCACGCCGCCGACGGCCAAGGGCGCGTGGGCCGCGCGCGCCGAGTTCGTGCGCCGGCAGGTGCTGGTCTCGCAGGGCTTGTGGCCGATGCCCACCAAGACGCCGCTCAACGCGGTCATCCACGGCAAAATCGACAAGGGCGAATACACCGTCGAGAAGGCTTACTTCGAGAGCGCGCCGGGGCTGTTCGTCACGGGCAACCTCTATCGGCCCAAGGGCAAGGCCGGCAAAGCCCCGGCGGTGCTCTTCGCGCACGGACATTGGAAGGACGCGCGGTTGTCGGAGGAGAGCGACGCGGCGCTGGCGAACGAAATCGCCACGGGGCAGGAGCGGTTCGTGGAGGGCGGCAAGAGCCGGTTCCAGTCCATGTGCGTGCAGCTCGCGCGGATGGGCTGCGTGGTGTGGCAGTGGGACATGATGAGCGACTCGGACGCGCTGCAGTTCTCAAGGCTGACGGTCCACGGTTTCGCCAAGCAGCGGCCGGAGATGAACACGACGGAGAACTGGGGGCTCTACAGCCCGCAGGCGGAGGCAAACTTGCAGAGCATCATGGGCCTCCAGACGCTCAACGCGGTGCGCTCGCTGGACTTCCTGCTGGGGCTCGCGGACGTGGACCCGGAGCGCATCGCGATGACGGGCGCGAGCGGCGGGGGCACGCAGACGATGTTGCTCGCGGCGGTGGACCCGCGCGTGAAGCTGTCGTTTCCCGCCGTGATGGTGAGCACGGCGATGCAGGGCGGCTGCACTTGCGAAAGCTCCTGCCTGCTGCGCGTGAACACGGGGAACATCGAGTTCGCCGGCCTGTTCGCGCCGAAGCCGCAGGGGATGACGACGGCGAACGACTGGACCAAGGAGATGTTCACGAAGGGTTTCCCCGAGCTGAAGCAGCTCTACACATTCCTCGGCGCGCCGAACAACGTGATGCTCCAGCGGGGCGAGCATTTCCCCCATAACTACAACGCCGTCTCCCGCACGGCTTTTTACAACTGGGTGAACCAGCATTTCAAACTCGGCCTGAAAGCCCCGGTCCTCGAGCGCGATTACGAGCGGCTGTCCCGCGCGCAGCTCACCGTGTGGGATGACAGCACGCACAAGGCGCCGAAGGCGGATGATGCGGACTTCGAGCGCAAGCTGCTGGGCTGGCTGAAGGCGGATGCGGACAAACAGGTCAACGCGGCTGCGACCTCGCCGGAGAATTTCCGCAAGGTCATCGGCAGCGGCGTGGAGGCAGTCATCGGACGCACGCTCGCGACGGCGGGCGAGGTCGAGTGGGAGCTGAAGAACAAGGCGGATCGGGGCGGCTTCGTCGAGATGACGGGGCTGCTCCGCAACAAGACGCACGGCGAGGAGCTGCCCGTTTCGTGGCTTTACCCGAAGAAGTGGAATGGCCGCGCGGTCGTGTGGCTGGACGACTCCGGCAAGGCCGCGCTCTTCAACGCCGACGGCTCCGTGAAGGCCGAGGTGAAGCAGCTCGTGGACGCGGGCGCGACGGTGCTCGGCGCGGACCTGCTCTTGCAAGGCGAGTTCCTCAAGGACGGGCAAGCGGTGAAGCACACGCGGCTGGTCGCGAACCCGCGCGAGTTCGCCGGCTACACGTTCGGCTATAACCACACGCTCTTCGCCCAGCGCGCGCACGACGTGCTGACGCTGGTGAAGTATCTGCGCAGCTACGAGACCAGCCCGCAGCACCCGAAGCCGACCAGCGTGGACGTGGCGGGCTTCGGCGGCACGGGGCCCATCGTGGCGGCGGCGCGGGTGGTGGCGCGCGAGGGGATTGACCGGGCGGCGGTGGAGACGGGCGGTTTCCGCTTCGGCAAGCTGCTGGATTTCCGCGACCCGGCCTTCCTGCCCGGTGGCGCGAAGTATGGCGACGTGCCCGCGCTGCTCGCGCTCAACGCGCCAGCGAAGCTGTGGGTCGGGGGCGAGGCCGCGCCGGACTTGGCGACGAAGCTCTACGGAGCAGCCAACGCGGCGGGCGCGCTGACGTCGGCGGCGAAGGTTGACCGCGCGGCGGCGGCGAAGTGGTTGTTGGAGAAGTAAGGCGGGAAGTAAGCAGTGTTCAGTGTTCAGTAAGTCGGCCAGCACGTGAGGTGCGCCCGCAGTTGTGGCTCGCCAACTCCTGAGTTGCGCCGTTTCGGAGCGTTCCCCTACGCTGCGCGGACGTTTCTGACATGAAAGTCTATATTGACGGCAAGTTTTACGACGAGGACAAGGCCAAGATTTCCGTGTTCGACCACGGATTGCTCTACGGCGACGGCATCTTCGAGGGCATCCGCGCCTATCATGGCAAGGTCTTCAAGCTGAAGGAGCATATTGACCGGCTCTACTACTCCGCCAAGGCCATCCTGCTCACCATCCCGCTGACGCCCGCCGAAATGACCAAGGCCGTCTTGGACACCTGCCGGAAGAACAAGGTCACCGACGGCTACATCCGCCTCGTGGTCACGCGCGGCGTGGGCACGCTGGGCTTGAACCCAAACCGCTGCAAGGCCCCTTCGGTCATCGTCATCGTGGGCAAAATCCAGCTCTACCCGCAGGAAATGTATGCGCGCGGCATGGACATCGTGACGGTGGCGACCACGCGCAACCTGCACAACGCCGTCAACCCGGCCATCAAGTCGCTCAACTACCTCAACAACATCCTCGCCAAGATCGAGGCCAACAACGCCGGCGTCGAGGAGGCCATCATGCTCAACTCCGACGGCTATGTGGCCGAGTGCACGGGCGACAACATTTTCATCATCAAGGGCAACGAACTCGTCACCCCGCCGCTCTCCGCCGGTGCGCTCTATGGCATCACCCGCGCCACGGCGATGGACCTGGGCCGCGAGTTGGGCTTGAAGGTGGGCGAGCCGAACCTCACCCGCTACGACCTCTACAACGCCGACGAGTGCTTCCTCACCGGCACCGGCGCGGAGATCATCCCGGTCGTGAAGATTGACGGGCGCGTCATCGGCACCGGCCAGCCCGGCGTGCTGTCGAAGCAACTCATCGAGAAGTATCACGCCTTGACGAAGGTGAGCGGCGAGCCAATTTGAGGCTGCGCTATCTAAATCGCCCGAACGCAATGAATTTTCAGTTCCGCCAACACCCGATGGCCGTTTGCGCCGGCGGGTTCGTGGCCGGAGTAGCGCTCGGGTTGGCCCTCTCGAGCGGGCCTTCGACGGGGCCGAAGTTGAGCGTCCAAAGTCGCGGGCCGGGCTTGAATCATGTGGTCTTGCCCAGTCTGTCAGTGGAGCTTCCGGTGGAGATTTTGATGCCGCTGGCGTCTCCCGCCATTCCAGCTCCACGTCCAGTATTTGAGGCGGCACCAGCCAGACCGGCAGCATTCAGCCCAGCGGTCGGACCTGCCGAGCGGCGCTACCTCGACCTCCTTGACCTTCGGCCAATGAACCGCCAGCGCGCCGATTAGCGCTCGCAGCCCTTCACTCCATGCTCTGCAACCTCTGCAAACAAAACGAAGCCAAGGTCCACCTGACCAAGATCGTCGGGGACAAGATGCAGAAGGTGGACCTGTGCGAGGATTGCTCGAAGGAGAAGGGCGTGGACGATCCCACCAGCTACTCGCTCGCTGACGCCTTGATCGGCCAGGCCACGGCGGCGGCGGAGCTGGCGGCGGCGGAGTCTGAGGTCGGCACGGAAGCCACCGTGAAGTGTCCCACCTGTGGCTATTCGCAGGCGGACTTCAAGAAGGCTGGCCGCTTCGGCTGCTCGGACTGCTACGCGACTTTCGGCGAGGGCTTGGAAGGGATGCTCAAGACCATGCACAAGGGCATCCGCCACACCGGCAAGGTCCCTGCCGCCCTCCAGCAATCCCGCGCCGAGGCGCAGAAACTCAAGCAGCTCCAGAAGCGGCTGGAGAAGGCCATCGCCGAAGAAAACTTCGAGGAAGCCGCGCAGTTCCGGGACGAAATCAAGCGGCTGAAATAGCAACCGGTTCTGAGTTCTGGGTTCCGAGTTCTGAGTTGGCGTCCGGCCGCTACTGACTCAACTCGAAACTCAGAACTCCGAACCCAAAACTAACGATGACCATCCACGAATTCCTCGTTCCGCCGTCGGTCTCCTGCCAGCGCACCGGCCCGCAGGACGGCATCGTCATGTCCAGTCGCGTGCGGCTTGCGCGCAACCTCAAGAAGCAACCCTTCCCCTCGTGGGCCAAAAAGCCCGAGCGTCTGCGCGTGCTGGAGACCATCCAGCCCGCCGTGCAGAGCTTGCCCCAGCTCGCCCCGCACTTCGCCGCCGCGCTGGATGACCTCACGGCCCTCGACAAGCAGATTCTCGTCGAGCGTCACCTCATCAGCCGCGAGCACGCCGCCAAAGGCTCCGGTAGCGGCCTCGTCGTGAACCAAGAGGAAAGCCTCTGCGTGATGATCAACGAGGAGGACCACCTGCGCATGCAGGCGCTCCGCCCCGGCCTTCAGATCAAGGCCTGCTGGCAGGCCGTGGACGCGCTCGACTCCGCGCTCGAGCCCAAGCTCGACTTCGCCTTCACGCCCGAGCTGGGCTACCTCACCGCCTGCCCCACCAACCTCGGCACCGGCATCCGCGTCAGCGCCATGCTCCACCTCCCCGGGCTCGTCCTGGCCGAGGAGATCACCCGCATCATCAACGCCGCGAACAAGCTGGGCTTCGCCGTGCGCGGCCTCTACGGCGAGGGCACCGAAGCGCTCGGAAATGTCTTTCAAGTCTCCAACCAGATGACTCTCGGCGAGTCCGAGCCCCAGATCATCGAGCGCATCAGCAAGGCGCTCAACCAGATCATCGAGGAGGAGGAGAACGCCCGCGCCGTCCTCTTGGAGAAGAAGCCCAAGATCGTCTTCAACCACATCGGCCGCGCCTACGGCATCCTCGCCAACGCGCACACCATCACCTCGAAGGAGACGATGAACCTGCTCTCGCTCCTGCGGCTCGGCGCGGAGTTGGGCCGCTTCGAGAAGCTGGACCGTTCGCTCACCGACGAA
>JAYTIO010000089.1:0-4436 GCA_043731805.1 Pedosphaera sp.
CGAGCGATGGATCTGGGGGGCCGGTGATCGATGGTAATGGGGGACTGATGAGCGATGCCTTTTGGATCTTGCAAAGAGAAATTGCAAGAGGTTATCCCACCGCCACAGGAATTGCCCTTGATCCCTCAGTTCTCTTTGTCCAACCGTTCGACGACAAGATTTTGATTTGCGAGGGCATTTCTTTTCCGGGTGTCCCCAACGCGGTTTGCCGAATCTTGAGGATAAATACTGATAATATTACCATTGACTCTACCTATGGCAGCCCAAGTTTTTCTGGACCCCCTCGGAAATTAATTGGCCACACTGGCGGGAGAACATTGCTACAATATGCCGAAGACTATAACTTTGGTAAGCTGGTAAGACTGAACGCCAACGGTAGTTTGGATACCACGTTCAATTATGCTGGATCGCTGAATGAATTCGTTATACTGCCAAACAATCAGATTCTCATTTCTGACACCTCGGCAAATCTCGTGCGTTTGAACGAAAATGGCTCGGTAGATCCCACATTTCGAACTTCGGGCAATGTCTCAATAGATCCCGATCCCCGATTCCGGGTTTTTGGCGCTGTGCGTGGGAGTCAGTTAGCCGTCGCACCTGATGGGACAATTTATGCCGGTCCTGTACATCTGATTCCCGACTTCGCACCCATCATCGCCCAAGGTCCGCAGAGTGTCGTTGCCGTCGAGGCCACGGTGACTCTCACCATCCCGACACTCTACGGCACCGATCCATTTTCTTACCAATGGCTCTCGAACAATATCCCTATCCCGCTGGAGACCAATGTGTCCTTCAGCTTTTTCATGGATGCCAGCAGCGTGGCGGCGTATGCGGTGGTCGTCAGCAATCCGCTCGGCGCGGTCACCAGTGCGCCGGCCTACGTGGTGCTGGCCGGTCCGCCCACCCTCGTGCAGTCGCCGCCCAGCCTCACGGTCACGAATGGCGCGCTGGTGCAGTTCGCCGTGGGGGCCTTCGGCACGGGCACGCTGGCGTATCAGTGGCGCTTCAACGGCACGAACCTGGTCAACGCCACGAACGCGCTGCTGAACCTCACCAACGTGCAACCCGCGCAGGCGGGCGATTATCAGGTGGTGGTGGGCAATGCCTCCGGGAGCGTGACGAGCATGCCCCCGGCCACGCTCACGGTGCTGGCACCGCCGCAAATCACCGTGCCGCCGCCCGCCAGCGTGACCAACTTCGCCGGGACACTGGCGCAGTTCGGCCTGACCGCCACGGGCACGGGGCCGCTGGCGTATCAGTGGTTCCTCGCGAGCGCGCCGGTGGCGGGCGGGACGAACCGCACGCTGGCGCTCACGAATGTGCAACCGGCGCAGGCGGGCAGCTACCGGGCGGTCATCACGAACCTGGTCGGGTCGGTGACGAGCAGCGTGGTGGCGCTCACGGTGGTGGTGCAGCCGCCGGGCATCACCACGCCGCCGGCGGGGCAGGCGTTCACGCTGGGTAGCGGGGTGACGCTCGGGGTGACGGCGGCGGGCACGGGGCCGCTGGCCTACCAGTGGCAGTTCAACGGGGCGAACCTCGCGGGTGCCACGGCGGCCACGCTCATGCTCGTCAATCTCACCGCGACGAACGCGGGGGCTTACCGCGTGGTGGTGACGAATGGCGCGGGGAGCGCGACCAGCGCGGCCGCGGACCTGTATTTCCACGGGGACCTGAAGTTCTACTCCGGCACGATCTTGGCCGGGTCGGTCGGGCAGCAGTATCGGGTGGATTACGCGGACGTGGTGGCCCCCGGCACGACGAACTGGCTGGTGCTCACGAACCTCACGCTGCCTTCCAGCCCGTATCTGGTGATTGACCCCGGTTCGGCGGGCAAGCCCCAGCGCTTCTATCGCGCGGTGCCAGTGCCGTAACCAAGGACGCTTTCTCCCTCACCCCATCCCTCTCCCGCTGGGAGAGGGAGGCCCGCAGTCTGCGTCTCGGCAAAAGATGGCACACGGATTCACGAGCCGGCGCGAAGTCATTCCCTCTCCCAGCGGGAGGGGGCCAGGGTGAGGGAGAACGGCCCCGAAGTCTGAACCTGCCTCTCTCGCGCCGTGCGCTTGCCGTAGCCAGAGGCCGCGCGCAGCGACGGCCCTACCACAACGCAGTAGGTCAGCGCGGGCCGCCTGCCATCCGTGCGCCGGGCAAAAGACTTGGCCGCCTTCGCGCACCGCGCTACGTTCGCCGCCCATGAATGACGGTTCCGAAGCCGCGCCCGCCTGGTTCTGCGTGCGGTCCCAAATCAAACACGAGCACATCGCCGCCGGCCGCTTGCGGCAGTTGCCGGGGGTGGATGTGTTTTGTCCGCGCGTGCGCTTCCAGCGCGCCACCCGGCGGGGCAAGGTGTGGTTCACCGAGGCGATGTTCCCGAACTACCTCTTCGCGCGCTTCGAGCTGCGGGACTTGCGCCTCATCAAGGCCGCCTATGGCGTCGCGGGCGTCGTCCACTTTGGCGACTACTTCGCGTCCGTGCCCGAGGAGGTCATCGCCGACCTGCGCACCGCGCTGGACGATTCCGATCTCAAGGTCTTCCCCGACGCGGTGCAGCCGGGGGATGAAGTCGTCATCGCGGACGGCACGTTCATGGGCATCACCGCCGTCGTGCAACGTCTGCTGCCGGCGAAGGATCGCGTGCGCGTGCTGCTGGAGTTTCTGGGCCGCCCGGTGGAAACGGAACTCGCCCACGCCAGCCTCGTCAAAACCGGCGTCAACCCGCGCCGCGACTGAAACCGAATTCAGCCACAGATGGACCCAGATATACACAGATGAAGGCCAGAGGAACTTGCCGCGAGAGAGCTCAACTAGCGCAGAGAGCAACGATGTGCAGTCTGGCGGGCGCAACCGAACACCCGCACCAGTTCGTAGCGCGGGCAGCCTTGCCCGCGCTACGTCATCCGTGTTCAATCTCCACGTCCGTGTCTGACCTGACTTCGCTTTATGGCCGTCCCGCTCTTTGACCCTAAGCTTCAGAACCACGCCCTCGCTGCCGACCTCCAAGCCGCCTTCGCGCGCGTGCTCGCCTCCGGCCAGTTCATCCTCGGCCCTGAAGTTCAGGGCTTCGAGCGGCAGTGTGCCGACTACCTCGGCGTGCGACACGCGCTGGGCGTGTCCTCTGGCACGGACGCCATCTTGCTCGCGCTCATGGCGCTGGGCATCGGGCCGGGCGACGAGGTGATTTGCCCGAGCTTCACGTTCTTCGCCACCGCCGGCTGCGTCGCGCGCACGGGGGCCAAGCCGGTCTTCTGCGATGTGCTCGCCGACACCTTCAACCTCGACGTGGCCGACGCCGCGCGCCGCATTACGCCACGCACGAAGGCCATCATGCCCGTGCATCTCTACGGCCAGGCGGCGGAGATGGCGGCGGTGAATGAGCTCGCTCGTCAACACGGCCTCAAGGTCATCGAGGACGCCTGTCAGGCCGTCGGCGCGACGCAGGGCGGCCGGCACGTGGGCACTCTCGGGGACTGCGGCGCGTTCAGCTTCTTCCCGACGAAGAACCTCGGTGCGTTCGGCGACGCCGGCCTGCTGACGACGAACGACGACGCGTTTGCGCAACGCGCCACCCTCCTGCGCAACCACGGCGCGCACCCGAAGTATTACCACTCGTTGGTCGGCGGGAACTTCCGTCTCGACGCCGTGCAAGCCGCGCTGCTAGCGGTGAAGCTACCGCACTTGGAGACCTACTCGCAGCGGCGGGCGGCGAACGCGGCGCGTTACACCGAGCACTTCGCCCCGCTGGCCGGCGTGGGCACGAGGCTGATCCTTCCGACCACCCAGCCCGGCAACGGCCACACTTGGAACCAATACACGCTGCGCTTGCCCGGCGCGGGTCGGCGCGACGCGTTGCGCGAGTGGCTCGCGGCGCGGCAGATCGGCGCGGAGATTTACTACCCGGTGCCGCTGCACGCGCAGGCGTGCTTCGCGGCGCTCGGCCAGACGGACGCGGACCTGCCGGTCTCCGCTCGGCTCGCGGGGGAAGTCTTGAGCATCCCCATTTTTCCCGAGCTGACGCAGGCGCAGCAGGACGAGGTCATCGCGGCGGTGGGCGAGTTCCTGGCGGCGGGGAGGTGAAGGGGTTTGGAGTTCCGGGTTGGGTTCGGCCATCGGCGAACTTTCAATCCGAAACCATCGGAGACACGGAACCAACAGCTTTGTGCCCTCTGCGCCCTTTCGTGGCTAAATCAGCGCCGAGATTTCAGGCTCATCACAACTCGCTCGTTGAGGCGGCCGGCTCCGGGGCAGGGGCGTCGGTGGCGGCGGGCGCAAGCGGCGCTTGCACCGGCAGCGGGGCCTTGGGGGCATCCAGCATCACGAGCGCGGGCCGGAGCATTTGCCCTTGGAAGGTGTAGCCGGTGGCCACGGTCTCGAAAACTTTCGCATCCTCGGGGATGTCCTTGCGCCCGTCCGCCGTCTGGTGCTGGCCTGGCTCGAAG
>JAYTIO010000090.1:0-9499 GCA_043731805.1 Pedosphaera sp.
TGCCGCTCACACCAACGCCGTGGCGCGCCACGGACGCACCATCGGCAACGACCACTGCTTCAACTGCCACGACCCAGCAAACCTCACCGAACTGCGCACCGTCGGCGGGAAGAAGTTCAAGCTCACCGAAAGCACACAGCTCTGCGCGAGCTGCCACGGCCCGAGTTACCGCGATTGGGAGTCGGGCGTCCACGGTCGGCACAACGGCTTTTGGAACGCGAAGTTCGGCACCACTGAGCGCAAGGACTGCACCTCGTGCCACGACCCGCACTCACCCGCGCTCCCGCTCCTGAAACCCCTGCCCGCTCCGTTCCGAGCGGCCTCGAAAGGACACTGATATGGCTGCCAACACCAACTTACCGAACCTCGCAGCGCCCACACCAGACGCGGGCAGCACGAGCCGCCGCAGCTTCCTCCGCACCTCCGCCGTGGCTACGTCCGCGCTGGCCGCGCTGGCCGCGAGCTTGGCTCCGTTGCGCGAGTTGAGCGACTTCGGCTCCGTGGAGGAGTTCCTGCAAAAGCACTACAAGGAACTCACGCCTGTCGAGATGGAGCAGGCACTCGCCCGCATCCGCCGCGAGGTCGAGCAGCAATACGGCCTGCGCCCGCACCTGCGCGACCTCAAGCCGATGGACGGCGTCGAGTTCGTGTATTGCCTGAACCTCACACGCTGCATCGGCTGCCGGAAGTGCGTCCACGCCTGCGTGGCGGAAAACAACCTATCGCGCAGCCCGGAGCTGCAATACATCCGCGTGCTCAAGATGCCCAACGGCACGTTCGACATGGAGAAGGGCGACCACCACTACGCGACGCCAACGGTGCCGGAGAAAGGCTTCTTCTACCTGCCGGTGCAATGCCACCAGTGCAAGAACCCGCCGTGCGTAAAGGTCTGTCCGGTGGACGCGACGTGGCAGGAAACGGACGGCATCACGGTGATTGATTACGACTGGTGCATCGGTTGCCGCTACTGCGAGGCCGCGTGCCCCTACTTCGCGCGACGCTTCAACTTCGCCGAGCCGAGTATCCCCAAGGAGCAAATCAACCCTGACATGGCGTATCTCGGCAACCGCCCGCGCCACAAGGGCGTGATGGAGAAATGCCACTTCTGCATCCAGCGCACGCGCGCGGGCAAGTATCCGGCGTGCCTCGAAGTCTGCCCGACGGGCGCGCGCAAGTTCGGCAATATCCTCGACCCCGCGAGCGAGGTCTCCCAAATCCTGCGGCACAAGCGCGTGTTCGTGCTGAAGGAGGAGGTCGGGACGCTGCCCAGGTTCTTCTACTACTTCGACGCATGAACGGACCGGGGACAAATCGTGGTGGCGACTGGTGGTGGGCGAACGGCTGGAGCACGGACGCCCTCGTCCGTCGTTCGGGCTGCGGACGTGGGCGTCCGCGCTCCTTGTGCGCACTTCGGCGTTCGTCCTTTCGGCACTTCCCCTGACTGCGCCATGAACCGCAACTTCCTCACCTTCCTCGCCCGCTGCACGCGCCTCGCCTGCCAGGGCGACTGGCGCTACTACGCGTGGACCGGCCTGCTCTTCGCCCTCTGTCTCGTGGGCCTCAACGCCTACGCGAAGCAGTTCGTCCACGGCCTCATCACCACGGACATGACGGACCAAGTCTCGTGGGGCGTTTACATCGCGAACTTCACCTTCCTCGTCGGTGTGGCGGCGGCGGCGGTCATGCTCGTCATCCCGGTTTACCTCTACAAGAACGAGGAGCTCCATGACCTCGTCCTCTTCGGCGAGTTGCTGGCCATCGCGGCGATTCTGATGTGCCTCGCCTTCGTGATGGTGGACCTCGGCCGGCCCGACCGCTTCTGGCACATGATTCCCGGCATCGGAAAGTTCAACTTCCCCGACTCGCTCCTGAGTTGGGATGTCATCGTGCTCAACGGCTACCTCGCCCTGAACATCTACGTCTGCGCCTACCTGCTCTACTGCCGCTACCAGAAGCGCACGCCGCGCAAATGGCTCTACCTGCCGCTCATCTTCGTCGGCATCGTGTGGGCGGTGTCCATTCACACCGTCACGGCCTTCCTCTACGTCGGCCTCGGCGGGCGGCCCTTCTGGAACTCCGCCATCATCGGCCCGCGCTTCCTCGCCTCCGCGTTCACGGCAGGGCCGGCGATCATCATCCTCGCGCTGCAAATTGTGCGGCGACTCACGGCGCGCACTGCCGATGAGCTACCTTCTTCGAGCGACACAAACGTGCAGGTAACTCGGCCGGTCTCCGCCGAGGACTTGGACTTGCTCGGCCGCTTTATGCCCGAGTTCAATTCCGCTTCGACCGAAGCTCGGCAACGCGTGCTGACCAGCGGCGCGGTGTTTGAAGTTCCGTCGTCGCACACCTTCCTCCGTCAAGGCACGCGCGGCGAGGGCGCCTACTTCGTCCTGCACGGACGCGTCGCCGTGAACCGAGAAGACAGCGGCCGGCTCCGCACCGTCCGCACGCTCGGACCAGGCGAGCAGTTCGGCGAAATCTCCTCGCTCGCCGGCACGCCGCGCACCGCGACCGCCGTGGCCGAGGAGCCAACGCGCGTGCTGCGCGTGCCCGCCGAGACACTGCGGCAGTTGATGAAAGCGCCCGCCCTCGACCGCATCATCCGCGCGCGGATGCACGACCGGCTCATGATCAGCGACCGTGCGCTGCTCACGCTTCGGCACATTGTCCAAGTCTCGATGATCATCAACGTGTTCCTGCTCGGGAACGAAGTCTTCAAGGAGTTTTACACCGGAAATCTCCACGTCAGCGCGTCGCAATACCTCTACTTCGGTCTTCACGGCCATCACGCGCTCGTGCCGTGGATCTGGACCGCCATCGCCTGCAACCTCACCGCGCTCGTGCTGCTCCTGCTGCCCATCAGCACCAGCCTCAAGTGGCTCGATGTTGCGTGCGTGCTGGCAATCGTCGGCATCTGGATCGAGAAGGGCATGGGCCTGGTCATCCCCGGCTTCATCCCCAGCCCCCTCGGCGAGATCGTGGAATATTCGCCGACGTGGAACGAGACGCTCGTCTGCCTCGGCATCTTGGCGTTTGGCCTGCTCGTTTACACGATTCTGCTCCGCGTCGCCGTGCCAATCCTGCAAGGTCGTTTCACCCGCACCGACTCTCCATGTCCAAACAACTGACCGCCGAAGACGCCCGCCAGTCCCTGCGCGACCACGTCGCCGCGAAGGGCGAGGAAGTCCGCGCGAAGTTTGGCCCACGACTCGGCTGGGCGGAACTCAATCGCCTGCTCGAAGACCGGAAGTTCGTCCGCTACCCCTGCCGCATCGCCTTCGATGCCATGCCGCTTCAGCCAGACGAATTCGCCTACCCCGAGCCGCTCGGCCCGCGCCCCGACGATGGGTTCCGCATCTGCGTCCACCCACGTTTCGAGGCGGACCTGGATGCCGTGCCCGCGCTCGTGCTCTACCAGTTGGTGGCGGTGAACTACGGTGACTTCGCCACGCCGGAGGATGCCGAGGCGTTCGGGGCGGCGGCGCTGGGAATGAGCCGGGAGCAGTATTACCAGCGGCTCTGCCAGTGCGCTGACCAGGTCAGCGCGGAGATTCGCGCGGGAGAACCTCCCCCTGAACGATGCCGTTGAGTGGGGGAGAGCCCGCGCCCGCCAGCGATCGCTGTTGACCCGACGACGAACTAGGCCTCGGCCACGTTCCACGCGCTGCGATTCAGGGCGTTCCTTGGGGCTCGTTGCTCCCGCAGTCACAGCGACTGCGTGCCCAAAGTTGTCCCTCCAGTCGTAAGAAAGAGCCAGCCTTTTGCAACCTCCGTGGAGCGGCTTTCCGGCCCCGGGTGCAAACATACTGGCAGTTAATGAAGTGGCGGACACGGTGTTCGCCGCCTCAGAAAACACAACAAAAACAAAAGACAAACACAATGAAAACAATGACACACATCAAGACGGGCCTCGTGCTCAGCACGATTGCAGCCGTAGCCATCGCCATCGTCACCTGGCTGCCGGCCAAGGCGAGCGCCGCTGACGAACCCATGAAGGGTGGGCAGCACATGCTCCACTTGCAGAGCCTCAAAACGAAGGCGCAGGTGGATGCACTCAAGACCGGCGACACCATCGTAATGGCCTGTGCCAAGTGCAAAACCATATGGACGACGCGCGTGAAGGCCGATGCCAAGGGCGCGCAAATCCTGAACGAACACGGCAAACCCGTGGAATACATCGGCACTCACGCGTGTGGCGGCTGCAAGGACACCATCACCGTGACCGGCCACAAGAAGGGCGACATCACGGAGCTAAAGCACACCTGCAACGCCTGTGGCGGCGAGGTCTTCTGCTGCGCGACCACAGCCGGCCATGCCACCAAGGGCATGGAGAAGAAGTAATGTCCCGCCGGCACCGAGGCGGTGGGCGAGCGCCCTCCCCACCGCTTCGGTTGGCTCCGGTCCCGCGCTGACGGGAGCAAAAACAGGACAGCTCCCAGCAAAGAATGCCCAAGGGGCAACGTGCGGGCGGACGTAAGCAGGAATGAACGCGGTCTGTCGCAAATGCCCGTCAACCAGTTCGAAAGCCCAGAACATGAAGACAACGGGCCAACCAGATTTCGGGACAACCCCTCCGTTGGACCAATGCAGCAACAACAACGAAAGTGAAAGGTAAGTTATGAGTGCAAAAAACAAAACCAATCGCACCGACGCCGGGCGCGGTGCGCAGCATGTGTGCCTGGAGCTGACCTGGCCTGACGCGGAGTCAGTGTGTATCGTCGGCTCGTTCAACGAGTGGCACCCCAGCGTCTCGCCCATGCTTCGGCTGACCGACGGCACCTGGGCCAAGGAATTGGTCCTCACACCGGGACGCTATGAATACCGTTTCGTCGTGGACGGCGAATGGGTGGATGACCCGGCGGCTACGGACTATGTCCCCAACCCGTTTGGCGGCAGAAATGCCGTGCTGACCGTTGCCGCTCCCCAGACTGCACCTCCTCCGAGACAGCGGGTTTCCTCCAGCGCCAAGCCTGCGCCTTCGCGTGTGCCCGCCTACGCGTGACTCACCCTCCTATCAGCCTCACATGAAGACAAACTTCATCACCCTCGCCGCCGCGGCGGGCCTGCTGCTGGCCACGACGGTCAGTGGTTGGGCGTTTCCGCCGCGCCAGCATTCCGTCAGCGGTGTCATCGCGAGCGTTGATTGGACCAACCGGCAAATCTCGCTCAAGTCGGCAGACGGCAATTCCGGGTTGGGGCTGGCGTGGAACGACCGCACGCGTTTCACCAAAGATGCCGGCTGTGCGAAATGCAGCCTCGCTGTCGGACGGGCCGTGAGCATCTACTACCGGCAGGAGGTTGGACAAAACGTGCTTCGTGAAGTCAAAGCGAAGGGCGGGACTTGCCAGCAAGGACAACCATGAAATCTCGCCGCTCAATTCTGGTGCCCCTGGTGGTGACGAGCATCGCCGCCGTGCTGCTGGCCGGCTGCGTGGGAGTGCGGACTCCAAGCGAGAAGTCCGCCCGGCAGCAGTTTGAAACTGTGGCTACCACGTATCGGCCCGGCGACGCGCGGCCCCTGCTGCCGGTGCTCAAGGCTGAGTCGCCTCTGAGCGATTTCCTCACGCACGCCATGCTCACGCAGCCGCAAGTGGAGGCCGCTTACTACGACTGGGCGGCCGCGGTGCGGCGCATCACGGTGGAGCGTTCGTTGCCCGACCCGCGCCTGACTTTCTCGGCGGACATTCAAGACGTGGTAATGGGGCTGATGCCGGGCCTGATGATGGATTTCCCCGGCCCCGGCAAGCTGCGCGCCGCGGCGAACGTCGCCGCCGCCGAGAGCGACGTGAAGTATTTCGTCTTCGAGTCCGCCGTGCTGCGGACGGCCTTCAACCTCAAGAAGCCCTACTACCAGCTTCATTTCCTCGACGCCAAAATCGCGGTCAATCAGGAGATGCTGCGACTGCTGGCCGACCTGGAGAAGCTCTCCCGCGCGCGCAACGAAGTCGGCGCGGTCACGCTGCAAGATGTGCTCCGGTCGCAAATCGAGCAGGAGCGGTTGCTCACGGAAATCGCCAACCTCCAGGACTCGCGCAACCCGCTGCGGACGCAATTCAAGGGCGCGCTGGGCTTGAAAGCAACAGACGCCGAACCGCCCCTACCCACCAAGCTGGAAACGACGACGCTCGATTTGAAGTCTGACCGACTGCTCACCGACGCGCTCGCGCGCAACCCGCGCTTGAAGGCGATGGAAGCCGAAGTCCGCCGCGCTGACGCCTCCATCCGGCTGGCCTACAAGGCGCGTGTGCCAGACTTCTCGCTCGGCTTGGAGATGAACGTGAAACCCAACCCGGTGATTTTCACCCCACAGGCCGGCATGACGCTGCCGGTTTGGCGCGACAAGATCGCCGCGCTGATTGCCGCCACGCAGGCAGACAAGCAGGCCGCCGCCGCGCGTTTCAATGGCGAGCAAATCATGCTGGCGGTGGAGTTCGCGGAGCAATCCTTCATGTTCCGAGAAGCCACGCGGAATTTGGAACTGCTCAACGACCGCCTGCTGCCCAAGGCCAGGCAGTCCCTCGAAGTCGCGCGTTCCGGCTACGCGTCCGGCAAGGTGGACTTCATCAACATCATTGACGCGCAACGCACGTTGCTCGACTTCCGGCTCGCCGAGGTCGAGGCGCGCATCCAGCGCGAGCTCGCGCTGGCGGAACTGTCGCTCGTCATTCTCGGAACTCCGCCGACTGGCGCACCCATCCTGCCGACCCGCCAGCCCACGACCAAAACCGGAGGCACGCCATGAACCCAACTCTGAATCGAACCAAGCTCATCGCCGGCATGCTGGCGGTCATTCTCGTCCTCGGCACGGCGGCGTTTCTCGTTTCGCGCCAGCGCCAGGACCACTCCCAACACGCGGCGGCCGGCGGGCAGCTCTACACCTGCGGCATGCACCCGCAGGTCATCAAGAACAAGCCGGGCAACTGTCCAATCTGCGGCATGAAGCTGACTCCGGTCCGCAAGCAGCCGGGCGACCAGACCGCTTCAAACAATGCTCAGAGCGGAGCGGCCAGCGGTGAGCGCAAGGTGAAATACTACAAGTCCACCATGCTGCTCGGCGAAATCAGCCCCGCGCCGCGCAAGGACAGCATGGGCATGGACATGGTGCCGGTGTTCGAGGACGAGGCGCAGGACAGCGCCACCATCTCGGTCAATCCGGCCACGGTGCAGACGATGGGCATCCGCACGGGCGTCGTCACCAACGGGCCGTTGCGCCGCGTGATTCGCACGGTGGGCACGGTCGAGTTCGATGAGACTTCGCTCGCCGAGGTCACGACGAAGTTCAAAGGCTGGATTGAGAAGCTCTACGTGGACGCCACAGGCAAGCAGGCGCACAAGGGCGAGCCGCTCTTCGAGATTTACTCGCCGGACCTTTACAGCGCTCAGGTCGAGTATGTGCTGGCGTTGAACCAGGACGGGGCGGGCGCGGCTTCCATGAAGGCGAGCGCGTTGACCAAGCTGAAGTTCTTCGACGTGTCCGACGAGCAGATTGCCCAGCTTGAGAAGTCGCGCCAGGCAACGAAGACGCTGCGCGTGTCCGCCCCGCGCGACGGCATCGTGGTCGAGAAGATGGCCATCGAGGGGCAGATGGTGGACGCCGGCATGAAGCTCTACCGGCTGGCGGACCTCTCGCTCGTGTGGGTGCTGGCGCAGGTGTATGAGCAGGACCTGCCGTTCGTGAAGCTCGGCCAGGAGGCAGTCGTGAAACTCTCGTATTTCCCCGACCGCGAATTCCGGGGGCGCGTCACCTACGTTTATCCGACGCTCGACGAGAAGACGCGAACCGCGCGCGTGCGGCTGGAGTTCCACAACCCCGGTTTCTTCCTCAAGCCCGGCATGTTTGCCACGGTCGAACTGGCCTCGGACCTGGAAGCTTCGACCCTGCTCGTGCCGGACATGGCCGTGCTTCGCAGCGGCGAGCGCAACACTGTCTTTGTCGCGCTGGAGGGTGGCCGGTTCGAGCCGCGCACCGTCACGCTCGGGCCGCGTGCGGAAGACAATTTTTATCAAGTGCTCAGCGGCTTGAAGGCCGGCGAACGGGTCGTCACGTCCGGGCAGTTCATGCTGGATTCCGAGAGCCAGCTTCGGGAGGCGATTCAGAAGATGCTTCAGCCAACCACGACAAGCGCGACTCCGGCTGAACCCGCCGCCCACGCCAGTCATGGTGCAAGCGCAACCACCAATGCGCCCGCAGCTCCCACCGGCACTGTTGGCTACGTCTGCCCGATGCCGGAACACGTCGCCATCAAATACACCCGCCCCGGCAAATGTCCGCTGTGCGCCATGGCTTTGGTGCCCGTGACGGCGGAGTCGCTGGCGAAACTCGCGCCGGGCGGCAAGGTGCTGCACTACACCTGCCCGATGACGGAGCACGCCGACGTGAAGCTCGACAAGTCCGGCAAATGCCCCAAGTGCGCCATGACGCTGATTCCGGTGATGCAAGCCGCGTCGTTGCCGGCGGCCACGCCCGCTTCGCATTCCGGCCACAAGCACTGAGCCTGAGGAACCGCCATGCTCAAAGGCATCATAGATTTTTCGCTGCGGAACAAGTTCATCGTTCTGCTGGCCACGGCTGCCCTCGTGCTCGGTGGGCTGTTCGCATTGCGGAACATTCCGCTGGACGCCATCCCTGACCTCTCCGACACGCAAGTCATCATCTACACGGAGTGGCCGGGACTGGCCCCGCAGATTGTCCAGGACCAGGTCACTTATCCCATCACGACCAAGATGCTTTCGGTGCCGAAGGCCAAGGTCGTGCGCGGCTACTCGTTCTACGGGTTCTCGTTCGTGTATGTGATTTTCGAGGACGGCACCGACCCGTATTGGGCGCGGAGCCGCGTGCTCGAATACCTCAGCGCCATTGGCGGCCAGTTGCCCAAGGGCGTCACGCCGTCGCTCGGTCCCGATGCCACCGGCGTGGGCTGGGCGTTCATGTATTCCCTCAGCTCGACCAATCGCAGTCTCGCCGAACTGCGTTCGATGCAGGACTGGTATTTGAAATACCAGCTCACCTCCGTCGAGGGCGTGGCCGAGGTCGCGTCGCTCGGCGGCTTCGTGAAGCAGTATCAGGTGACGGTGGACCCGACGAAGCTCCGCGCCTACGGCCTGTCCATCGCGGAGGTCAGCATGGCCATTCAGCGCAGCAACGGTGAAAAGGGCGGGCGCTCCATCGAGATGGCGGAAACGGAATTCATCCTTCGCGTCCGCGGCTACATCGAGAGCCTGGATGATTTGCGCAAGGTGGCCGTCGGCCTGGGCGACAAAGGCGTGCCCATCCTGCTCGGTCAGGTTGCGAACGTGCAGTTCGGTCCCGACATGCGCCGGGGCATTGCCGAACTGAACGGCGAAGGGGAAACCGTGGGCGGCATCGTGGTGGTGCGCTACGGAGCGAACGCACGTCAAGTCATCATGGACGTGAAGAAGAAGCTCGATGTGGCAATGAAGGGTTTGCCGCCAGATGTAAACTACACTATTGCCTACGACCGCAGCGCGCTGATTG
>JAYTIO010000091.1:0-4461 GCA_043731805.1 Pedosphaera sp.
ACTTTGTCGGCAGGCAAGTGGCGAATCATTGGCAAATCAGCACGGGCCACCCCTGAAAATAGTCGAAAAGAGGGTCGAATCCGCCAAGTAGGGCTAACACCGGCAGTCATCCAGCAGGAAATTCTCGTCTACTACCGGGGGGCTCGCCAAATCGGTTTTGAAGAGCAAAGGCAGGACAGTCGAGGTAGCCAAGTTCACCTTCGCGCTGGAGCGCTCGAAGCAGGCAACCGGGACACCGGAGCAAGTTCCCGCCGCGACGGTGGTCACCCAATCCACGAGCGAACTGACTTGGGTTGAGCCCTTCGTCACGGGGAAGTCGCAAGTCCTGCATTTCGAGATCCAATCCCGGACCCTGCCCAGCGCCGCGAGAAACTACATATTTGTCTGCACCTCACCGAAGGCCCGCGGAGAAACTGAAGCGATCTGGAAGGAACTCCGCAGTCTCCGCCGCACCTTCGAGATCAAGCCTTTGGCACCGTAAGCGGAGCGTGATCGGTCCCCGGTCGGCGCACGTCCGTCGGGCCGGCAGCACCTGGAAGGTTGGCGCGCTCTAGTGTGGGGGAGCGGCTGCGGGCGGGGACCGCCCGCGCGCCGCCGGGTCTTCCACCGACCCGGCGATGCGCCTGAATCGCAGCGGCCCGCCGCCGTCAGTCTTGCTCATGACGCACTGGGAAACTCCAATCGCTTTGCGCCGACGCAGCTTCGTCGGCCTGGGGCTCATGGGCGGGTTGTCGGCGCTTGCCGGTTTTCCCGCGCTGGCGGTCGGGCACACGCCGAAGCGCAGCGGCCACTTTGGTCGCGCCAAAAACGTCCTGGTGGTCCTCGAACAAGGCGGCCTGTCCCACATGGACACGTGGGACCCTAAGCCCGACGTCGTCGCCGAGCATCGCAGCCCCTACAAGCCCATCGCCACGAACGTCGCGGGCATCCAGTTCACTGAACTGCTCAAGCGCACCGCGCGCCACGCGGACAAGCTCGCGGTGGTGCGCTCGATGCACCACAAGTCCAACGTCGCCAACGGCCATCCGCAAGGCACGCAATACGCCTTGTCCGGCGAGTTGCCCGGCGGTCCCGTCGAGATGCCGGACCTGGGCAGCGTGGTGGCCCACACCCTCGGCAGCCCGTGCCGTTACCTGCCGCCCTACATCATGGTGCCGGGCAATCACGAACAGGCGGCGATGACCCGCACCGGGTTCCTGCCGGCCGGCCGCGCGCCCTTCAAGACCACCGGGCGCGACCTCTCCGACCCGGCGTGGCGGGTGCCGAACCTGAGCTTGCTTGCGGGCATTGATGAGCGCCGGTTCCGGGATCGCCGCGACTTGTTGAACAACTTGAACATCGGCCTCCCGCCCACCGGCACCGGCGTGAAGGCGATGGCGGCGTTCAGCGACCAGGCGGAAAACCTGCTCACGAATCCCAAGACGCGCGATGCCTTTGACCTCCAGCGCGAAAGCGACGCTACCAAGGACCTCTACGGTCGCGGTCATCGCGGTCAGTGTTATCTGCTCGGCCGGAAACTTATCGAGTCCGGCGTGCGCTTCGTGACGGTGGACGTGCGTGAGCCCGAAACCGGCAAGACCCCCGGCGGTTCCAACATGAACTGGGACCACCACGACCTTATCTACACTGACGGCTGCTGCGGCACTGTCCGTGATAAGGCCGGTGGCGAGGGCCGTTACGGCATCGGCACGTGGCCCATGATGGGCTCGACCGATCACGCGTTCGCCGGGTTGCTGGAGGACATGCACCAGCGCGGGTTGCTCAAGGAGACGCTCGTCTGCTTCGTGACCGAGTTTGGCCGCACGCCGCACCTGAACAAGTTTGCGGGCCGCGACCATTGGGTGAACGCCTACTCCATCGCCTTCGCCGGCGCGGGCATCCCCGGTGGGCAAGTCATCGGTGCGAGCGACAAGGAAGGCGGCTACGTCGTGGACCGACCGCTCACGCCGGAAGACTACGCCGCGACGGTCTACGAATTCCTCGGCCTCGACCGCGAGAAGCCGCTCTACACGCCGGAGGACCGGCCGATCTTCCTCGCCAAGACTGGCGAGGTCATCAAGGAGCTCATTTAGCCGCGCTGACGCGATCAGGTGGTTGATGAACCGACTCTTTACCACGGCCTGCTGGTCAGCGTTCATCTGGTTCGGACCAGAGGCTCAAGCCCAAGTCATCCCCGTCGTCACGCATGCCACGCCTTCCGCGGTGGCTCGGGGCAAGATCACGGTCATCACCCTGCACGGCAGCAACCTGGGCGGGGCCACCGCGCTCTGGACCAGTGTCGGCGCGAAGGTTGAGTCGCAGACGAACGACACGCGCCAGGCCACCTTCCGCCTCACCTTGCCAGCGGATGCGCCCACCGGCCTCGCGGGCGCGTGGCTGGCCACGACCAACGGCGTCGCCAACCTGCTCCCAATTCTGGTGGATGACCTGCCGACGGTCGCGGCGGACCCGAAGAGCGCCGGCACGCGCGAGACCGCGCAGGAGCTGACGGGGCCCGTGGCCGTGGACAGCGCGTGCAAGGCCAGCCGTGCGGAGCTGTTCAAGGTGTTGGCCAAGGCGGGGCAAAGCCTCTCGGTCGAAGTCGTCGCTGCGCGACTTGGCTCGAAGCTCGACCCGCAGCTCCGCCTCCTGGACGCCACCGGCCGCGAACTGGCGCTGGCCGATGATTCGACCGGACTTGGCGCCGACGCGCACTTGCAACATCGCTTCACCACGGATGCCACCTGCTTTGTCGAAGTGCGCGATGTGAGCTGGCAGGGCGGTGCGGACTACCGCTTCCGCCTGCGCATCGGCAACTTCCCGCTCGTCACGCCGCCGTTCCCACTCGCCTCAACGCAGCCCGTTGGAACGTCCGCCGCCACGGAGGTCACGGAGGCGGAGCCGAACGACCTGCCGGCGCAGGCCACGCCCTTCACGCCGCCATGCGTCCTGAACGGACGTTTCGCCACGCCCCGCGACCGCGACTGGTTCTCCTTCACCGCGCAGAAAGGCCAGCGGCTGCTCTTCACCAGCGAGACGCGTCGGGCGGGTTCGCCGGCGGAACTGTTCCTCCGCGTCGAGAGCGCGACGGGCGCGCTGCTCGCGGAGAGCGATGTCAGCAGCACGAACGACGTGGCGCTCGACGTGACCTTCAGGCAGGACGGCCCGGTGCGGCTGGCGGTGGAAGACCTGGTGCGGCGCGGAGGACCGGAATTCGCTTTCCGCCTCCGTGTCGAGCCGTTCACGCCGGGCTTCACCCTCCTCGCCGAGACAAACCGGTTCAGTCCGCCGCAGGGCGGGGGCTTCACCATGAAGGTCACCGCCCAGCGGCGTGGTTACACCGGTCCCATCACGCTCGCGCTCTTGGGTGCGAACGAACGCCTCCTGCTCTCGTCGAACGTCATTGCGCAGGGCAAATCCGAAACCACCCTGCGCGCGGAGGTGTCGGAGGACCAGCCGCCGGGGACGCTGATGCTCCTGCGCATCTTCGGCCAGGCGACCCATGAGGAGCGGGCATTGGCCGCACCGGTCGGCACGCTCGGCGTGGTCGCGCGCGGCTGGCTAACGGTGCCGTTCCCGCCGGTCGCGCTGGATGGCGTGGTCGCGCTCGGGGTGGGGCCGCGACTGCCGGACTTCTTCCAGCTGGCGCTGGCGACCAACGTGGTGCAGTTCCCCGCCGCCGGTGGTAAGGCCGCCTTCACCGTGCGCGTGACGGGGACGGACAAGGCCTTCAACACGAAGGTCGAGTTCGTTTTCGAGCGGCTGCCCGGCGGTCTCACGGCGAAGCTGACCAAGGAGTCCAAAGGAGCCGGCGACTATGTGGTCGAGTTGACCAGCACCACCGCCGTGCTGCCCGGCGCGAGCGAGTTTCAAATCACCGCCACCGGCACCTTCCGCGACCAAACCCGCCGCGTCACCCTCGCCAAGGTGCCGCTGCTCATCACGAAATGAGCCGCGTGACGAACCTCCAGCCGAATTCGCACCGGCCTCGCGGGCGTCTGCCTTTGGCCGTCATGTTCCACCACCGTGCCCCGTCCCTCTGCCTCCTCCTTGCGTGGCTCGCCTTGGGTGCGCTCTGCGCCGTCGCTGCCGAGAAGGCGGAGGGCGAAGCGAAACCCGCGCTGCTCCAAGCCATCAACGTTGGCAGGCCGGTGCGGCTCGAAGTGCATCCACTCGCCATCACGCTCGACAGTCCGCAGCGGCGCGCACAGGTCGTGGTCACGGGGGTGTATGCCGATGGCTCGGTGCAGGACCTGACCCGGGCGGCGACCTTCAAGTTGAGCGACGCGCGCGTGGCTTCGGTCGTTGGTGGTTGGCTCGCTCCGTTGCGCGAAGGAGGGACGGAACTACTCGTGAAGGCTGGCGGACGCGAAGCGAAGATTCCCGTGGGGGTGTCGAACCAAGGGGCAGCGGAAACGGTGTCGTTCAAATACGGTGCGCTCGCGGCCTTGAGCAAGCAGGGCTGCAATTCCGGCGGCTGTC
>JAYTIO010000092.1:0-2080 GCA_043731805.1 Pedosphaera sp.
CCCTTGGGGATGAGGTCCTTCGTGTAATGCGCGAGGGCGTGGCCATTCGGCACGTTGATGCTGTTGCCGAAGTTGCGGCGCTGGAAGTCGAGCTGCCCCGTCGCGTTCGCATTCCACGAGAGCCAGTAGTGGCGGACCTCGAAGGGCGACCCGTAGGCGAAATCCAGCTTGCCCACCTTCAGCGCCGCGTGCTCCGGGATGCACTCGCCGAAGTCCGTGGGCAAATACCAGCGGCAGCCCCACAAGTGCAGCAAGTGCGCGGCGGCGTAGTAATGGGCGTCGTCGTTGTTGCCCGCGAGCAGGACGCGGTTGCCCTTGCGCCGCACGACAAAGGCATCGGCGCGCAACGTGGGGTTGGCCTTCGCAGCCTTCGCCAGCGCGCCCTTCAGCGACGCATCCGCCCTCAGCGCCTCCTCGCCGACGATGAGCGTGGGCGTCGCGCCCTTCAGTGCCGCCGCGACGGCCTCGACGGTGTCCGCGAGCGCGGGCTTCGCGCCGGTCATTCGTTCGATGTATTTCACGAGGTCCGCCGCCGCCTGCTTCTCCCACTTCCCCGCCGTGGGCGCGACGACCACCGTCGCCTTCGCGCCGCTGACGTCGGCGAGCAGCAAGTCATCCCGGCCGCTCGTGCCAGCGGTCTGGGCAAGCAGGGCGGTGGCGGCGAAGGGCAAGGCGAGGGCGAGGAGGAGTGGGAGCAGCTTGTTCATCGGGATTTGGAAATGCACCAACAAGGGACGCCTCAAGCGGGCTGGGCTTCAATGCGAGTGAGTAGCCGCCGAGGTCAGGAGGCGGACGCCTTCGAGCGCAAAGGAATCCGCCTCCTCACCTCGGCGGCTACCAGTTGGGCGCAGGCGCGTTCCGTTGTCTTTGTTCCTCGGTCCCGGCTAGGCTCGCGGGCGAATGGTGACTCCACCCGCTCAATTGGCCGCTCTGCTGAGTGCCCCGGCTCCGGTCCTGGCGCTGGCCCCGATGCAGGACGTGACGGACCACGCGTTCATGACGCTCATGGCGCGCTACGGCGGGCCGGATGTTTACTGGACGGAGTATCTGCGCGTGCACGCGGTCTCGACGCCGGAGAAGTGGATTGTCGAATCCATCAAGGAGAACGCGACGGGGCGGCCCATCATCGCGCAGTTGATCGGGAACGACATTCCCGCGCTGGTCCGCACGGCGAAGTTTCTCCAGTCGCTGCCGGTCGCGGCGATTGACCTGAACCTCGGGTGCCCTGCGCCGGTGGTGTATCGCAAGTGCGCAGGGGGCGGCTTGCTGCGCGAACCCAAGCGGGTGGACGCGATCCTCGGGGCGTTGCGGGCGGCGGTGACGATTCCCTTCACGGTGAAGACGCGGCTGGGCTTCGAGGACCCGCGCGGGTTCGACGAGTTGCTCGGTATCTTCGCGAGGCACACGCTGGACTTGGTCACGGTCCATGCGCGCACGGTGAAGGAGATGTATCGGAGCGAGGTGCATTACGAGTTCATCGCGCGGGCGGTCGCGGCGTTGCGCTGTCCGGTGCTGGCGAATGGCAATGTGTATTCGGCGGCGAAGGGCGCGGAGGTGCTGCGACTCACGGGGGCGCGCGGGCTGATGATCGGGCGCGGCGCGATTCGCAACCCGTGGCTCTTCACGCAAATCCGGCAGCAGCAGCGGGGTGAAGCGGTCTTCGTCCCGCGTGGGCGCGACGTGCTGGGTTACATCGGGGCGCTCTACGAAGCGGTTTGCGCGCCGGGCATCCGCGAGTCGTCGCAGGTGCAGAAGATGAAGAAGTATCTGAACTACCTGGGCCTGGGCGTGGATGCGGGCGGGCAGTTCCTGCATCAAGTGCGGCGGGTGGAGACGCGCGACGAGTTCTTCCGCTTGTGCGAGACGTTCCTCGCCCATGACGAGCCGATGCCGCTGGAGCCGTTTTCCCTCGCGCTGAAGGCGACGGATTTGCTGGCGGGGGAGCATTTGTAGCTGCGCCCGAGAGTGATTAGCCCGAACTCCGAAGTGGGATGGGGAGCGCACGCGGCCCGCGTGCAGGTTTGGGCGACCCGCCCAAACCTTCGTTCACTCACTGGCTTTCCACGGCTGGAAAAAAGTG
>JAYTIO010000093.1:0-8416 GCA_043731805.1 Pedosphaera sp.
GCGTAGGTGGGGTGGTTGTGGCTGCCGACGCCGGGCTTGGCTTTGAACTTCGCAATGAGCTCAGGCTTCGCCTCGTGCGGCGAGTGGACGCCGAAGTGCGGGAGGTAGAGGAAGAACGGCTGGTCTTTCTTCCGCTGGAGGAAGTCCACGGCTTGGTCGGTGAGGAAGTCGGCAAGATACTGGCCTTTCGGGTAAGCCACAGGCGGCTGAGTTTTGAAGTTGAAGTGCTGGCCCATGGTGACGATGGCCTCGTCGAAGCCGCGCTTGCCGGGGTGATGGTCGCCCGCTTCGCCGAGGTGCCACTTGCCGAAGAGGGCGGTGGCGTAGCCCGCGCCCTTGAGCGCTTGCGCGATGGTGGTCTTGCCGAGCGGGAGCTGGGTGACGTTGTCCACGGGCCGCAGCGGGCGGCTCTGCCAGTCGAAGCGGTCAATGCCCCCGACGGTGTAAACGCCGGTGCGCGCGGCGTATTGGCCGGTCATCAACGCGGCGCGTGTGGGTTGGCAGTTCTGGCAGTTGTGGTAGCTGGTGAGCTTGAGCCCTTGGGCGGCCAGTCGGTCGATGTTCGGCGTCTCGTAGTATTTGCTGCCCTGGCACGCGAGGTCGGTCCAGCCGAGGTCATCGGCGAGGATGAAGACGAGGTTGGGCCGGTCAGCGGCGGGCGCGGCGCCTGCGACCAGCAAGGCGAGGGCGACCAAGCTGAGGCGGAGCGTGGGCAGGAATCTCGTGGCGCGCATAGTTGGGGCCAGCTTGCCGCAGAGCCGCCGGATGGAAAAGGGATTTGGTCGGCTGCGGGAGCGACCTCCTGCCCGGGCCCAAGCGTCCCCAAAAGCCGCCGCTTGCCAAGCGGGAGCGCTCGGCTAAGGTGTCGCCGTTCAGCCCAACTCAGTTACGACTATGTGCCCCTCCAGTTCCCCCCGAGGCCACGCCGCGCGTCGCGCGTCCCTCCGCGCCTTCACGCTCATCGAATTGCTCGTCGTCATCGCCATCATCGCGATTCTGGCCGGGATGCTGTTGCCAGCCTTGAGCAAGGCGAAGATGAAGGCCACCGCGATGCTGACGCTGAACAACCTCAAGCAGCTCGGGACCGCGTGGCACCTTTACTTTTCGGAGTCGGACGACCGGTTGGTGCAGGTGCATCTCTACTACAATCCGACGCCGCCTTGGGGTGGTGCGGACAAGAACCCAGAGGCTTGGGTCATCGGTGATATGACGGACAATGCGTTTTATGAAATGACCGGGCTCCTCCCGGCGGACGCTGCCAAAACGGACCCCGGCGGCATGGGGTATCCGACCAACACCTACGGCATCACGCGAACGACCTTCAACCGCTACATGGCCGGCAACTTCAAGGCCTACAAATGCCCCGCCGACAAATACAAGAACCCGGCGGGGGCAACCGCCGGGATGGACCGCCTGCGAAGTTACTCCGCGAACAACTTCATGGCGGGCCGGGACAACTTCGGCACCGGGGCGAAGGTTTTTTTCCGCGCGGGGGAACTTGACCGGCCGTCCGATCGCTACGTTTTCCTCGACGAAAACGAACGCAGCATCAACGACGGGTTCTTCCTCACCCACATGACGACCCAGACCAGCCAGAACGATGTCCCGGCCTCGCATCACGACGGCGCGTATCCGCTGCAGTTCAGTGACGGGCACGTGGAGATGGTCAAGGTGCTGGACAACCGCACCCGCACCTGGAACGGCATCGGGAGCGGACCGTTCGTCACGGCGGGACTGAACGCGGACTGGCAGCGGCTCACGAACATGGCTTCGTTCTTTTGAGCCCCGGGCGCGAGTTCGTCCGTGTATCAACCTCTACTGTTATGCGCTGGATTTTGATCTTGCTGGTCGTCGTGGCGGGTTGCCGCCGCAAGCCCACGCCACCCACGGAGCCGCCGCCACCGCCGGCGAACACTGCTCCCGCCGCCGCCGCCGCCGCCCCGGCCAACCGCCCGGCCGGTGCGACGGCCCCGAATCCCCGGCCCAGCCGCGTCGGCCATCCCGGCGAACCCGCCGACCCCGAGGCCCTGCGCGGCTTGCCCGAGAAATACTTTGCGCAGGTAGGCAGCTTCCCCAACTCCTGGCAGCAGATGATCGAGCGCAAGTATCTCTCCGCCGTGCCGATGGGGAAGAACGGCAAGCCCCTGGACTTCCGGCTCTACGCGGAGTGGACCACGCTGCGGCCTTGAGCCGCACGCTTCGGGGCACAAACCCATTGAAGTCCCCCTGCCTCGCTCCTACAATAGCTCCTTATTATGGGCACTGAAAATTCTGCGGGACCGGGCATGGCGTGGCTGGGCTGGGCGATGCTCACGGTCGTTTCCTGGGGCGTCTATGGCGTCTTCCTCCACTCCGGCGCGATGGGCATGGCCGATCCCGCCACGGGCCGCATCAAGGCCTTCCTCTACGTCGGCCTGGCCTACTTCCTCACCGCCGTGCTTGCGCCCATGGCGATCCTCGCCATGAAGGGCGCCTCGCTCGCCTTCTGGGATTACCCGGCCAAGGGCCTCTGGTGGTCGCTCATCGCTGGCATCGTCGGCGCGGTCGGGGCGCTGGGCGTGTTGTTGGCCTTCGGTGCCAAGGGCACGCCGGCGGTCGTCATGTCCATCATCTTCGCCGGCGCGCCCGTGGTGAACGCCTTCTACTCGCTCATCGCCCACCCGCCCGCTGGCGGTTGGGGCAGCATCAAACCGATGTTCTGGGTTGGCATCCTCCTCGCCGCGCTGGGCGGCACGCTCGTGACCTTCTACAAGCCCATGCCCGCTGCACCCCCGAAGCCCGCCGCCGTAGCCCCGGCGGTGATCGCCCCGGAACCGCCGGCGAAGTAAATCGGTCGCCGCCGACTTCAGGCCGGCGGCTGAAGCTCCCGCACCCGCAGACACGCCACTTCACGCCCCGGCGTGAACTCCTCCAGCCCCGGCACCTGCGTCTGACAAGCCGCCACCGCATACTGGCAACGCGGATGAAACGCACAGCCGCTCGGCGGGTTCAGCGGCGACGGTGGATCGCCCGCCAGCACGATGCGTTTCCGTTCCCGCGCCTTCACCGGGTTCGGCACCGCCACCGCGCTCACCAGCGCCTGCGCGTAGGGATGCAGCGGGTGATCGAACACCTCCGCCGCCGGCCCCAGTTCCACGAGTTTGCCCAGATACATCACCGCGATCCGGTCCGCGATGTGCCGCACCACCGCCAGATCGTGCGAGATGAAGACCAGCGTCAGCCCCATCTCGCGCGAGAGCTTGGCCAGCAGGTTGATGATTTGCGCTTGGATCGAAACATCCAGCGCCGACACCGGTTCATCCGCCACGATCAACTTCGGCTCCACCGCCAGCGCCCGCGCGATGGCGATGCGTTGCCGCTGCCCGCCGCTGAACTCGTGCGGATACTTCCGCTGGTAGCGCGGCGCGAGGCCCACCTTCTCCATCAAGGCCGCCACGCGCGCCGGCAGTTCACTGGTCGGCACCGCTCGATGCGAGCGCAGCGCCTCCGCCAACGTGTCGAACACCGTCATGCGCGGGTTCAGCGAGGCATACGGGTCCTGGAAAATCATCTGGAAGTCCGCCCGCGCCGCCCGCAACTCCGCGCCCCGCAACGCCGTCAAGTTCCGCCCGCCCAACACCACCGTGCCCTCGCTCGTCGGCAGCAGTTGGAGAATCGTCCGCCCCAGCGTGGACTTCCCGCAGCCCGACTCGCCGACCAGCCCGAGAATTTCCCCCTGCCGTAGCGTGAGCGAAACCCCGTCCACCGCCCGCACCGTGCCCACGCGCCGCCGGAACACCAGCCCATGCTCCACCGGGAAGTGGGTCTTCACGTCGCGCAGTTCGAGGAAGGGAGCGGTCATAATTTTTTAGCCACGGATGAGCCACAGATGAGGAGGCCGGGAGTTATAAGGAGCGCAGGAAGGCAGGAGGGGGAAACCGCCCGTGGAGTCGGCTCTCCTCCTGCCTTCCTGCGCTCCTTATAAGCTCCCGCCTCATTTTCTGTGTTCAATCTGTGTTTCATCTGTGGCTAAAAGAATGGCGCGTGCCCCGACTCTAGCCATCGCGTCCGCGCCCGCAAGCCGGCTCGACACCCCCTCCACCGCCGCCTACCTTCGCCGCGCCCTTGCCACTCGCCGCCCACCAACTTCTGCGCGAACTCATCGCGCTGCCCAGCGTGAACCCCGCGTTCCTCGCGGACCGCGCCGACCTCACCGGCGAGCAACGCGTCGCCGACTTCCTCGCCAGCACCGCCGACCGCGCCGGGCTGGAGCTGAAGTGGCAGGAAGTTTTCCCCGGTCGCTCGAACCTCCTCATCCACCTCACTCCCGCCGGTGGGCAAGTCCGCCGCCACATCTTGCTCGCCCCGCACATGGACACCGTGGGCGTGGACAGCGAAGCCCGCTTCCAGCCCGTCGTGAAGGCTGGCCGGCTCCACGGTCGCGGCGCGTGCGACACCAAAGGCAGCATCGCCAGCTACCTCGCCGCCCTCCTGGAACTCGCCGCCAGCGGCCCGCGCCCGCGCGAGACCGAAATCATCCTCACCGCCCTCGTGGACGAGGAGAACAACCAGAGCGGCAGCCGCGCGCTCGTGGGGCAAGTGGGGCAGGCGTCCCCGCCTGCCACCGTCCGCCGGGCGTCCCGCCCGGCGAACCCCAGCAGCCGGGACGCCCGCTCCACTCCGGCAGCCAGGACGGCTGCCCCACTCCGCGCCGACCTCGCCATCGTCGGCGAACCCACGCGCCTCAAAGTCATCACCGCCCACAAAGGCGACCTCTGGCTCCGCCTCACCACCCACGGCGAGGCCGCCCACGGCTCCAAGCCGCACCTCGGCAAGAACGCCATCCACACCATGGCCCGTGTCGTCGAGGAATTGGAGACGAACTACGCCGCCACGCTCCGCCAGCGCACCCACCCGCTGCTCGGCCACGCCACAGTCAACGTCGGCTTCATCGCCGGCGGCAAGCAGCCGAACATCGTCCCCGACCGCTGCGAAATCCTCATTGACCGCCGCACCTTGCCCGGCGAGACGGACGCCAAGGTCATGGCCGAACTCCGCGCGTTGGTCCGCCGCCTCGGCGTGGACGCGGAGCTCACCGACACCAAGAACGCCCCGTGTCCCGCGCTCGAAACGGACCCCACGCTCCCGCTCGTCCGTCAGCTCACGCGTTGCGCCGGACAGCGCCGCGCGCTCGGCGTGGACTACTTCTCCGACGCGGCGGTGCTGGCCAGCGGCGGCATCCCCAGCGTCCTCCTCGGCCCCGGCGACATCGCGCAAGCCCACACCGCCGACGAGTGGGTGGAGCTGGCGCAGCTCGAACGGTTGACCCGGCTGCTGGTCAAATTCCTACGTGACCAGCCGTGAGGAATTCCTTCGACCCGCCATGAAGCCCGGAGCGCAACCCGAGCCCGTGCCGGCGGTTTGCAACCGCCGTCCGTGGGGAACAGCAATGCGAGGCGGCCCCGAGCCGTCCACCCGCGCATGAGCGTCCCCCTCATCACCGTCATCATCCCGACGCGGCCCGGGGACGCCGCGCCGCTCGCGCTCGCCGCCGCGCGCCAGCTCGATCACCCAGCCGACCGCCTCGAACTCAT
The DNA here is from genome assembly GCA_043731805.1 of Pedosphaera sp. Lineage (GTDB taxonomy): Bacteria > Verrucomicrobiota > Verrucomicrobiia > Limisphaerales > SXTU01 > SXTU01. The sequence continues at coordinate 5,574 of JAYTIO010000093.1, forward strand.
CATCGCGCGTGGGAAACAGCCGTCGGTGCAGCGCAACACCGCCCTCCGCGCCGCGAAGGGCGATTTGATTTACTTCCTCGACGACGACTCACTCCCGCCGCCGGACAACCTCCGCCGCGCCCTCGCCCACTTCGCCGACCCGAAGGTCGTCATGGTCGGCGGGCCGAACGTGTGTCCGGCGGACGCCCCACCGCTGGAGCAAGCCTTCGCAACGGTGATGGGCACGTGGCTCGCCTTCGGACCGAGTCGTGCGCGCTACACGCCCGTGGGCCAGGCGCGGGCGAGCGGGGAGAAGGAGTTGATTCTCTGCAACCTCATGGGCCGCCGCGAAGCGTTGCTGGCGGCGGGTGGCTTCGACGAGGCGCTCTACCCCAACGAGGAGAACGCGCTGATGGACGAGCTACAAAAGCGCGGCGGCAAGCTGCTCTACGACCCGGAGTTCGTCGTCCAGCGCCGGCCGCGCCGCACACGGGGAGCGTTCTGCAAGATGCTGATGAACTACGGGCGCGGGCGGGCCGAGCAGTTCCGACTGCACCCCACGCTCGGCTCCGCGCCGAACTTCGTGCCGCCGCTCTTCCTGCTCTACCTCGTGCTGACTCCGTTGCTGCCGTCGCTGCTGCTCTGGCCGCTCGCGCTCTACGCCGTCGCCGTGCTCGCGCAGACGCTGGCGGCGAGTTCGCACTGTATGTTCAGCGCCGCGCGCGTCGCCCCATTGATTGTGGTCTCGCACCTCTGCTACGGCTTGGGCTTCTGGAAAGGCCTCTTCACCCGCCCCCAACCCAAGCCGCCGGAGCAGGTGCCGGTGACGCTCGAAACTATCTCCTCCGCATGAGCGCCGACTCGGGCAAACACTTCTTCAAGCAAGCCGGCTGGCTCGTCGCGGCGAACCTCGGCTGCGGCATCTTCATGTTCGCGGTCCATCCGCTTGTGTCGAAGCTGGACCCGGCGGAATACGGCGTGTTCGCCACGCTGCTGAAAGTCTTCCTACTCCTCGGCGTGCCGGCGGCGGGCTTGCAGGCGGTGTTCGCACTGCAAACGGCCACGGCGAGGGAACCGGCGTCCCAGGCGGAACTCGCGGCGACAGTGCGGGCGGTGCTGCGCGCGGCGTTCGCCCTGTGGCTGCTGGTGCTGGCGGTGGGCTTCGCGTGCAGCGACGCGATTTGCGCGACGCTCAAAATCAGCAACCCCGCCGCGCTCTGGGCCACGCTGGGGCTGGGGTTGACCTCGCTCTGGCTGCCCATCCTGCGCGGCACGTTGCAAGGGCGGGAGGACTTCGCCGGGCTGGGCTGGACGCTGATGATGGACGGCGTCGGGCGGTTCAGCGCGGTGCTGGGGCTGGTGATTCTCCTGCATGGGCAGGCGGCCAGCGCGATGACGGCGGCACTGTTCAGCCAACTCGCCGCCGTGGCGCTGGCGTGGCACGCGACGCGCGAGCTGCGCGCGGTGGCGGGCGGGACGTTCGCGTGGCGACCCTGGCTGGCGCGCGTGCTGCCGCTGACGCTGGCCATGGGCGCGGTGGCGTTCATCTCCACGGCGGACGCGGTGTTTGTGCAAAGCCAGTTCCCGAAGGAAATCACGGCGCTCTATCAGGCGGGCGTCATCGTGGGCTTCGGCCTGAGCCAGTTCACGCTGCCCATCGCGTCGGTGATGTTCCCGAAGATTGCCGGCGGCGCGGGCGGCGGGGCGGATGCGGCGTTGCGACACACGTTGCTGGGCACGGCGGCGCTGGGAGGAGCGGTGGCGACAGTGTGCTCGCTGATGCCGACGCTGCCGTTGCGGGTCGTGTATTTCCGCAACCCGGATTATTTCCTGCAAGCCGCACCGCTAGTGCCGTGGTTCGCCTGGAGCATCCTCTTCCTCGTGCTAGCCAATGTGCTCGTGCAAAACCTGCTCGCCCGCGAGCGGTTCGCCATCGTGCCGTGGCTGGTGCTCATCGCGGCGGGCTTCGCAGTCGGGCTGTGGTGGGTGCAGCCAAAGCTCGGCGGGATGGAGCCGATGGCGGCGTTCCGGCTGGTGGTGCAGGTGCTGGGAACGGCGTGTGTGGCGCTGCTGGGGACGGCGGTGTTCTTTACCTGGGGAAGAGTGGAGGGTCCAAGGTCCAGGAGTCCAAAGTCTGAGTCCGAGCGCCCCAGTTGAAACTGGCTTCTCCTTTAACGCAGAGACGCAGAGAACGCGGAGGAGCGCAGAGATTGGCCAGCCAGACTGTGTCCTCATTTTTTGTGACGCTTGCCAGTCTCTTCTCCGCGCACCTTTGCGTCCTCTGCGTCTCTGCGTTGAGGCTGGGTGTTCGGGCTTCAGCCGCATCGTTCTGGCTGAGGGCTGGCGGGACTTCGTTCATCATGGGCAAGGGTGGCACTTTTTTCCTCACCCCGAACCGCTCCCCCGGTGGGTGAGAGGGAGAAGATGCTTCGGAAGTAAAGCGGCTTTCGGATGACGAGCACCCCCCGACTCTGGACCTTGGACCCTTGGACTTTGGACTACCCCTTCTTCCGCACCACCGGCGCGCGGAGCAGGCGATAGAGCCAGTCGCCGACCCAGCGCAGCGGTTGCAGGCGCTCGTAGAGCGGGGAATAGACCAGCCGCAGTCGCACGGTGGAGAAGAACATGATGGCCGAGGAGCGGAAGAGGGAACTCGTGACCTTGCTGCCGAGCTTGTCGGTCCATTCGGTCGGGAGTTCGAGCACCTTGAAGCCGGCGTGCGTGAGCGAGTAGAGCAGGTTCACATCGAAGGCGAGGTCGGCGATACGGAGTTGACCGTGGATGGTCTCGATGGCGGTGCGGTGGGCAATCTTCGCGGGGCATTGCGTGTCCGCGATGTCCATCCAGAAGAGGCTTTGCACGAT
>JAYTIO010000094.1:0-2719 GCA_043731805.1 Pedosphaera sp.
CACGTTCGGCCAGGGCCGCGTCTTCCACACCGCGCTCGGCCACGCCGGCGGCGGCAAGCGCGAGGCCCAGCAGTGCGTCGGCTTCATCGTCACCTTCCAACGCGGTGCCGAGTGGGCTGTCACGGGCAAGGTCACGCAGAAAGTCCCCGCCGACTTCCCCGGCCCCGACAAGGTCAGTCTCCGCGAGTGAACGCGCCGCCGCTGCAAACGCTCGAAGCGCTGGACGTTCACCTCCTCCGCGCCGCCGAGGGTTGGCTGGAACTCAACCTCCCCGCCGAGGCCGAAGCTGAGTTGGCCCAACTCTCGCCCAGCGCACAGGCGCATCCGCTCGCCCTGGGAGCGCTCTGGCAGCTCCACGCGCACCAGCACCGTTGGGCGCTGGCCCACACCGTCGCCGAGTTGCTCGTGTATGCCTTGCCCGGCGAGGTCAACGGCTGGGTTCACCGCGCCTATGCCGCGCGACGCAAGGAGGGCGGCGGCCTCCAAGCCGCGTGGGACGCGCTGCGTCCGGCGGCCGAGCTGTTCCCCGACGAAACCATCGTCCCCTACAACCTCGCGTGCTACGCCTGCCAACTCGCGAAGCTCGATGCTGCCCGCCACTGGATGGGCCGCGCGCGGGAAATCGCGGGCAAGCAAAAGTCTCGTGAAGGCCTGAAGCTTATGGCCCTCGCGGACGCGGATCTCGTCCCGCTGCGTGAGGAAATTCGCGCTTGGTAAACTTCACTCCGACGTTCCGCTGAAATTCGCCAACAGCACGGCCAGCTCATCAATCACCTCGCGGCCGCTCACCGCCGTGCCGGTGTAGGCGTTGAGCATGAAGCTGAAGACCAGCCGTTCCTTCGCCGCCGTGGTGACGTGGCCGGAGAGGCTGTTCACGTAGCGGAGGCTGCCGGTCTTGGCCAGCACCGTGCGCGCGGCGGCGGTGCCGGTGAAACGCGACTTCAAAGTGCCGTCCACGCCCGCGATGGGCAGCGCCGCGCGGTAGGCGGCGGCCGCCGGATGCTTGTCCATGTGGCGGAGCAGTTGCACCGTCGCCTCCGGCATCAGCAGGCAGCCGCGCGAAAGGCCGGAGCCTTCCTCCAGCAGCACGGAGCCGCGCTTCACGCCCGCGTCGGTCAGGAACTTCTGCATCTCGGCCAAGCCCGCTTCCTCGGTGGTCTGCCCCGGCTTGGCCGTGCGCGCGCCGACCTGTAGCAGCAACAACTGCGCGTAGAGATTTTGCGACGGCTTCATCATCTTTTCCACCAGCTCGCTGACCGGCCGCGACTCGGTGAAGGCGATTTCAACCTGCCGCGCGTAATCCACCGGCGCGGCCTCGGCGGCGAGCCAGTCGCGGGTGCGGAGTTGGCCGGCGACGGTGATTCCGCGCTTGGCCAACGCTTCGCGGAGCTGCGTGACGAACCACAGCGCCGGGCGCGGCACGGGCATCGCGTCGGCCATGCCCTTGTCATCAGCGGGCAGCGAGCCGTGGAGGTAAACCGTGCTCTGCGCCAACGGGCGATACAGTTCGAGACTGCGCTTGCCCCCGTTGGTCCCCGTGGTCGTGCGGTTGATGAACTGGAGGAACTGCGTGGCCGGCTTCGTCGTGAGCGTCACCGGCTGACCGAGCGGGGCCCCGGGCTTGAAGACGAGGTCCACAACATTGTCCTCGTGCGTGAGCGCCGAGACTTCCGCGCCGTAGTAGTAGTTCAAGTCGTCCCACGTCCAGGAGCTGCCGAAGGGCGGGCCGTGGAAGAAACTCTCGTCGCCCACGAGGTCGCCGGTGACGCGCTTCACGCCAGCCGCAGCCAGGGCGTTCACGAGCGGCTCCAGCGACTTGCTGGGGTCGCCGCCGTGGAAGCGCGCCGCCATTGAGAAGTCGCCGCGACCGAAAATGGTCAGGTCGCCCGCGAGCGTGCCGTCGGCCTCGAGCTTCGCCGTGGCGTAGCACGAGGTGCGGATGCGGAACTGCGGGCCGAGGCGGTCGAGCGCGAGCGCGCCGGTGTAGAGCTTGGCGTTGGAGGCGGGCTTGAGGAGCTTGCCGGCGTCGTGCTCGAAGAGCGTCTTGCCCGTGTCGAGCGAAACGATCTTCACGCCAAGCTGTGCCGCCGTCAGGCGCGGATGCTCGACGCGGAAGGTGAGGTTCGAGCGCAGCGCGGCGAGCGTGGGGATGGCGTTGGTAGGAGCTGGGGCGGCGGCGCAGGTGGCAAAGAGTGCGGCGAGGAGGAGAAGGGGAAACGTCCAACGTTCAAAGGGCATATGTGGCCCGGCAGACCTCGGACGTTGAGCGTTGAGCGTTGAGCGTTGAGCGTTGAGCGTTCGCCGCAGTTGGAAGCGCATGGAGAGGTTCTAGTCGGCGCGCGGTTTGCAGAAAAGTTTTTTGCCAAGCGCCCCCGGCGTGGTTAATTCCTCTGGCATGAGCACGCTGAGTTTCCCCGACCAACACTTTGTGAACGCCGCGCTGGGCTGGCTGGACCTGCACGCGGCGGCGGAGGCGCGCGCGGAGTTGCAGCAGGTGACGGCTGCCAATGCCGTCCACTTCGAGGTGCTGGAGGTCTGGTGGCGCGTCCACGCGGCGGAGTTGCACTGGGACGAGGCGCTGCGCGTCGCAGAACTGGAGTTGATTGCCGCGCCCGACCGCATGTCCGGCTGGGTGGACCGCAGCTACAGCCTGCACGAGCTGCGCCGCACGCTGGAGGCGCGCGAGGCGTTGCTGCCGGCGCTGAAGAAATTTCCGCAG
>JAYTIO010000095.1:0-3712 GCA_043731805.1 Pedosphaera sp.
TTGGCGCGTGCGGGTCGCGCCGAACTCATCGAACGCCCCGGCGCGAATCATCGCCTCGAATTCTTCGCCGCCTGGACCCACCCGCCGGAAGAAATCCACAATCGAGGTGAACGGCCCCGGCTCCCGCGCCGCGAGCAACCGCTGCGTGGTCTTCTCCGTGAGCCCCTTCACCCGCGTCACCGGCACACGGATGGCAGTGCCATGCGGCGCGAAGCGCGGCCCCGGTTCGTTGATCGAGGGCGGGAGAAATTTCAGGCCCAGCCGGTGGCATTCCAGCACATAAACCAGCGGGTGATAAAAGCCCTTCCCGTGGGTGAGCACCGCCGCCATGAACTCGGCCGGGTGGTAGCACTTCAGCCACGCCGCTTGATAGGCCTCCACGCCATACGCAGTGCTGTGCGCCTTGTTAAACGCGTAGCCGTTGAAGCCCGTCACCAGCTCCCACACTTCGGCGATCTTCGACTCGTCGTGGCCGCGCAACCGGGCCGCGTCATGAAACTCAACCGCGATCTCCGCCACCACGGCTCGCTTCTGTTTCACCAAGGCCCGGCGCAGCACGTCCGCCCGGCCCGGCGGCAGGCCCGCGAACGCCTCGCAAATTTGCAGGATGTGCTCCTCATAGACGACGAGGCCGAACGTGCTCCGTAGGCACGGCTCCAGCGATGGATGCGGATAAACCACCGGCTCCATGCCTTGATAGCGTCGCGTGAAGGAGAGCTTCTTGGACTCGTTGGCGGCGCCCGGGCGGATGACGCTGACAATCGCCACCAGCCCGTCGATCTCCCGCACGTTGGTCATGCGGCACAGGTTGATCATCGCCGGCGACTCGATGTGATGCACGGCCCGCGCGCCGCCGCCGGCGATCATCTCCCACACCGCCGCATCCTCCCACGGCTCCAGCGTGGCGAAGTCCACGGTGATGCCGCGCCGGTGCAGCGACTCCCGTGCATCGCGCATCACGGCCAGACCGCCCTGCGCGAGGATGTCCATCTTCACGAGGCCGATCGACTCCACGCTTTCCATGTCGAAGTGCGTCGTGGGATAGCCCTTGGCCGAGGTGAACGTCGGCGTCAGCGCGTGCATCGGCTGACGGGAGAGCACCACGCCGCACGGGTGCATCTTCGGGTAGCGCGGGGCACCGTCGAGGCACGCAGCCATTTCAATCGCCGAGCGGTAAGGCTCCTCGTCGAGTGGCAACGTGTTGGTTTCAGGATTGGCGCGAAGCAGGTCGAGGAGGCCAGCGCCGCTCTTGGGCGCGGGTTCCTCCGGCCCCCAACCGCCGCCAAAGCCCCACGGGAAATGTTCGGTGAACTTCCGCACCTCCCGTTCCGCCACGCCCAGCACCTTCGCCACCTCCGCAAAGGCGCTGCGAGCCTGGAACGTGGAGAACCCGCCCACCACCGCACAGTGCTCCGCGCCATACCGGGCGAAGATGAGGTCCACCACGTCGTCCTTCCGGTCGTGGGGAAAGTCCACGTCAATGTCCGGCAGCTTGTTGAGCGCCATCCGGTCCTTGTTCAGAAAGCGGCGGAAGTAGAGGTCGAAGCGGATCGGGCACACGTCGGAGATGCCCAGGCAGTAGCAGACCAACGAGTCGGCGGCGCTGCCCCGGGTGATCCATTCGATGCCGTGCCGCCGGCATGCTTGGAGGAGGTCCCAGACGACGAGGAAATACTCCTCGTAGCCCACGTCGGCGATGATGCCGAGTTCCTCATTCACCTGCGCGGCGAACTGCGCGTGCCGCTCGCCGTAACGGCGGCGCAGACCTTCATGCACCAGCCGGTGGAGAAACTCGTGCGGCGGGGAACCGTCCGGCGTGCGGAACGCGGGGAACTGCGGCTTGGCCGGCTCCAGCGTGAACGCGCACCGCTCCGATAGCTCCGTCGTATGGCGGAACAACTCCGGGCGGTTGCCAAACCACTGCGCCAGCTCCCGGCCGGTGTGAAAGTGAAACTCTCCACCCGCGCGCTTCTCCGGGTGTGCCTGCTTGAGTAACGTGAGCGTGCGGATGCTCTGCACCACGTCGAACTTCCAGCGGTCAGCGGGGACGGCGTGGTGGATGGGCAGGTGCGGCACGCAGGGGAACGCGGAGCGCACCGGCCGCGTCGGGTCCACGATGGCGCGGTAGAACCGGTCGGGAAAGTGGCCCGCCCAATATTCATCTGTGCCAACGGCCAGCAGGCCATCGGTCAGCCCTGCGAGCCGCTTCACCGGCTGCGAGAGCAACTGACAGAGATTCGCGTAGCCCGCCCGGTCCTGCACGTAGAGCCAGAGCGGCTGGCCCGCCACCGTCACCTCGGCGCCGACGATGGGTTGGATGCCCGCTTGCTTCGCCAACGCGCAGAACTCGACCGCGCCATGCAGGTTCGGATCGGTCAGCGCAACCGCTGGGGAACCGCGCTCCTTCGCCAGCGTCACCACGGCCTCGGGCGACAACGTCGAGTCGAGAAAAGAGTAGTGGCTGTGGACGTGCAGCGGCACGCACGTCGCCGGTTTACGAACCGCGACTCGCCCCGTCGCGGGCCGAGCCACGGGCTCAATTCGCTGGCCGCCTTTCAACAACAGGTCATGTCCACGCAGGATGACGCCGTGGCCCTTGCGGCGGCGCAGGTCGTCCACGGCGGCGGCCAAGCGGCGCTGCGCCTCGTGTTTCCCCGTGGGTCCATCCAGCGCCAGCTCCCCGCTGAAGAGTCCGTCATGCACGTTGGACAGCTTCAACGACACCATCCGCAGGCTCACGCGCCGCCGCCATGCCTGCCGCAGCAGCGTGTGCAGTCGGCTGTAGAGGTCGGTTTCGAGATTAGTCGGCTCCGAGAGGCTGGAGCCGCACTGGTCCTCGGCCATGTCGTTGTAGCGCACCTTCACGGTCAGCGTGCGGATGGTGTGGGCCTCCTCCCGCAAGCTGGCGCAGAGCTTGTCCGCCATGCGTCGCAGCGTCGCCTGCGCAAACTCCTCGTCCGTGACATCGGCGGCAAACGTCTCCTGCTGGCTGAAGGACTTGGCCGGGGTGCGCTCCGAGACCACGGGCCGTTCATCAATCCCCCGGGCAAACTGTCGCAGCATTAAAGCCTGCCGCCCGACAATGAGTTCGAGCAATTCGACCGGCGTGCCGGCCAGTTGGCCGATGTGGGCGAGCCCAGCCGCGTTGAGCTGCTGGCCTAACTTGGGCCCAACGCCGGGCAGCCACTGATTACGCAGCGGCGCGAGAAAGTCCGCCTCCCGGCCGGCGGGCACTTCCTCGAACGCCGCCGGCTTGTGGAGCTTCGAGGCTACGGCGCTCACCAGCTTGTTGCTCCCGATGCCCTCGCTGACGATGAGTTTCAGTTTTTGCTGGATGGCCCGGCGGATGGTTTGCGCCACCTCTCCCGGCGGCTTGCGCACGGCAGTCAGGTCGAAGTAGCCCTCGTCAATCGAGGTTTGTTCCACGTCGGGGGTGAAGTCGTGCGCGTAGCCGAACATCCAGTGCGAGAACTGCTCGTAACGCTCAAAGTCGCCGGGCAGCAGGATGAGCTTGGGACACAGGCGGCGGGCCTGCACGGAGGGCATGGGCGTGTAGATGCCAAAGCGCCGGGCCTCGTAGCTGGCGCTGGCGATAATGCCGCGCCTCTCGCCGCCGACGGCCACGGGCTGGCCGCGCAGCTTCGGGTCGGACGCCTGCTCAACCGAGGCGAAGAAGGCATCCGCGTCGAGATGGACGATGACGCGCATGGGG
>JAYTIO010000096.1:0-3931 GCA_043731805.1 Pedosphaera sp.
GGCCGCTACATGGACGCGAAGAAGGCCAAGCGCCTCGAACTCTCCATCCGTTACGGCCTCGCCGCCGCCCGACTCGCCGCGACGGATGCGGGCGTGGACTTCACGAAGCTCGATGCCGACCGCGCGGGCATCATCGAAGGCACGACCGTCAGCGGGATGGAGAGTTCGTTCAAGGGCCAGACCACGTTCGAGGAGCAGGGGTTCAAGCACATGAGCCCCTTCACGCTCATCAACGCCTACAGCGGCGGTGGCAGCGGGGAAATCGCCCTCGACCTCGGCATCCAGGGCCACGCCATCACCCTCAGCACCGGCAGCGCCTCCGGCAACGACGCCATCGGCCACGCCTTCGACCTCATCCAGCACGACGACGCGGACATCTTCCTCGCGGGCGGTGCGGAGGCTCCGCTGCTCGCGCCGCTCTGGGGCGCGTTCTGCCTGACCAAGGTGATGACCGCCCGCAACGACACGCCTACGACCGCGATGCGGCCGTTCGATGCGTCACGCGACGGCTTCTTGCTGGGCGAAGGCGCGGCGTTCCTCGTGCTCGAAGAACTGGCGCACGCTCTTGGACGTGGCGCGAAGATTTACGCGGAGATTGCCGGCCACGGCCGCCACTGCGAAGCCCACCACTCCGTCTCCCCGCACCCAGACGGCCTCGGCCTGCACCGCGCGATGGAGAAAGCTCTGCGCCGCGCGCGCATGGACGTGACGCAGATTGACTACATCAACGCCCACGCCACCGCCACCGAGGCGAACGACATCGTCGAAACCAAGGCCATCAAGCAACTCTTCGGCGCGCACGCGCACCGCATCGCCGTCAGCGGCACGAAGCCCGTGACGGGCCATCTGCTGGGCGCGGCGGGCGCGGTGGAGTCTGTCATCACCGCGCTGGCGATTCACCACCGCGAGATTCCCCCGACGGCAAATCTCACCACGCCCGCCGACGGGTGCGACTTGGACTACGTCCCGCACCGCGCGCGGCCCTACCCGATTCGCGCCGCGCTGAATCTCAACCTCGGCTTCGGCGGCAAGAATTCCTGCCTTGTGTTCCAGGCGTATCCGCGCGCATGAAGTTCTCCGAACTCATCCCGTTGACCGCCGCGATCACGAACCTCGCGCTCACGTTCTTCGTGCTGACGCGCGACCTGCGCTCCACGCTGAACCGGGTCTATCTCCTGTGGGGTCTCTCCATCACCGTCTGGAACCTCGGCACGTTCTACCTCTTCAGCGTGACGGACGAAGCCGATGCCCGCTACTGGTCCACGGTCCTGCACTACGGCGTGATTTTCCTGCCCATCAGCCTCTTCCACCTCAGCTTGCTCATCGCGCAATTGAAGCCGCCGCGCTGGCTCCCCATGCTCTACGGGTGGTTCGGCCTGCTCGCCTTGAGCAACGCCGGCGGCCTCTTCACCGCTGGCGTCCGCCAGCTCGGCTACGCCTACTACTCCGTCGCCGGGCCGGGCTTCTGGGCCTTCGTCGCGAGTTACATCGTGGTCACCACCGCGACCGTCATCATCCTCTATCGCAAGCTCCCCACCGTCCAACGCCTCCACCGCGCGCGCGTCAAGGCCATGCTCTGGGCCAACGGCATCCTCATCGGCTTCGGCTGGAATGATATTCTCCCCATCCTCGGCTTCGACACCTACCCCGGCACCGCGCTCGCCATCTTCCCGTTCGGCAGCGCGGCGGCGGTTTGCTACGGCCTCATCGTCGGCTACAGCGTGCTGCAGCACAACCTGCTCGACCTCCACGTCACGCTGGGCAAGGCCGCCGCGCACGCCGTGCGCCTGCTCTTTCTCTTCCTCATCGGCGTCGTGCTGATGCTGCTGCTCACCGTCTTCCGCCCCAGCGAGTTCACGACCTTCACTTTCTTCGGCTCCCTCGGCGTGCTGCTGGTCAGCGGGCTGGTGGCCTCGATTTTCTTCCCGCGCCTCTTCGGCAAGAGCGACGAATCCCTCGAGCACCGCCTCCTCAGCGGCCGCTACGGCGATCACTTCGAGTATCAGGACAAGCTCCGCTCGTTCCTCCAGGAACTGCCCTCCTACAACAACGCCGACCTCCTCCTCGACGACCTCGACGCCCTCCTCGTCAAAACCCTCCGCGTCCGCACCTACCAAGTCATCCTGCTCGACGAGTCCACCCACGTCTTCACCGTCATCCGCAGCCATCCCGAGGCCGCGCCCGCGCCGCTCACCGAACTGCGCGCCAACGCCCCCATCTTCCGCCTCTTCCAGGACACCGCCACCACCCACCTCGCCTTCAACCTCGCCTACATCATGCCCGGCGAGACCCCGCTTGAGCGCGAGGCCCGCGAGCTGTTGCGCCACTACGAGCCGGAGTTCTGCTTCCCCTTCTTCAGCGGCGACGACCCCTTCGGCCTGCTCTTGCTCGGCGAGAAAGCCAGCGGCGACCCCTACACCCCGAACGACCTCACGCTCCTCACCCGCCTCGTCAAAAACCTCAGCCTCATCCTCAACCAAATCCGACTCAAGAAGCAGGTCTTGCTCGCCGAGGAACTCGAGTTGCTCGGCCGCATGTCGCGCGGCATGGCACATGACTTGAACAACCTGCTCACCCCCGTGTCCACCTTCCTCCAAATCACCAGCGCCGACGCCAACGGCAATGCTGACGGCGCGAACGAGCTTCTCCCCACCTGCCTCCGCAACGTCGGCACCATCCAAGACTACGTGAAGGACGCGCTGTTCTTCTCCCAGAACCGCGTCGTCCAAATCTCCCCCGCCCCGCTCGACCAGCTCATCCACAAAGTCGTGGACCTCGCCGAGTCCAAAATCAAACGCCGGCAGGTCCGCACCGAACTCCCCGAATACCCGCCCACGCTCGTGGAGATGGATTTTCTCCTCGTGCAACGCTGCCTCGGCAACCTGCTCTCCAACGCCCTCGACGCCTCCCCGGCCGGCTCCACCATCCGCATCGAACTGGCGCGCCTCCCCGCCACCGAGGCCAGCCGCGAATGGGTGCGCGTGAGCGTGATTGACCACGGCGAAGGCATCAGCCGCGAAAACCTCCAGCGCCTCACCTCCGCCTATTTCACCACGAAAGATTCCGGCGACGAGAACCGCGGCTTCGGCCTGGGCCTGGCGATCTGCCGGCAGATAGTCCATCAGCACGGCGGCAACCTGAACATCGCGAGCGAGGAAAACAAAGGCACCACCGTCACCGTGGACCTGCCTGTGCGCCATGTGCCCGCCAGCCCGCTCCCCGCCGTGCCACTGGAGGAAGAGGCGTGAAGCTCAAGCAGCCTTTTCCTCCGCCCGGCGCGCGGGCGGTCCCCGCCCGCAGCAGCTCCGCACACACGAGTGCGCCATGCTGTTCGAAAAGTATCCCTTCCGGCGCACGCGCCCCACTCGTGCGCCGCCGCAGTTCGCCTCAGGGTTTCCCCCAACCCGCAATCGGAGTGGCCACCCGATACCGTCCCGTCCCCCGCCGCATAGCCTCGCGCCATGACAACCGAACTCCCTCAGCGCCCGTGCCGGCAGCTTCGAGCCGCCGCCTCGCTCGCCCCACCAGCCCAGCTTGGTTCCTCCCTCGGCTCAGGAACACCGCCGCCGCTTTCAGCATGTTAAACCCCGCGTGAAAACCCTCCTCGTCATCGCCCGCTCGCCCAGCCTTGCCCAGGCCGTGCGCGCCGTCCTTGACCCCGGAGCCTACCGCATCCTCCACCAACCCGACGCCACCACCGCCGCCCACCACCCCACCTACGGCCCCGTGGACGCCCTCCTCCTCGACACCGACCTCACCGACATCCGCCCCATCCGCCTCCTCACTGAACTCCGCCGCGTCCACCCCACCTGCCCCATCTTCCTCTACACCTCCGCCAGCCAATGGGAATGGGAGGAAGAAGCCTACCTCCTCGGCGTCACCCACATCCTCAGCCAACCCGTCCGCCCCCGCCTCCTCACCGCGCTGCTCG
>JAYTIO010000097.1:0-2466 GCA_043731805.1 Pedosphaera sp.
ACGGCAAATACACGGACGCGCTGCGGCCGGCGCGGGCGGGCGGGCGGGTGCGGGACGTGGGCTGCGGCGTGGGGCAGGTGGTGGCGGCGCTCACGCGCGATGGCGTGGAGGCTTACGGCGTGGATGTGTCGGGGCCGAACGTGGCGCGGGCCAGGGAGTTCAGCGAGCGATGTCAGCTCTATGATGGCAAGCGGCTGCCCTTTCCCGACGGACACTTCGCCTGCGTCGGCGCGCTGAACGTGCTGGAGCATGTGGATGAGGCGGAGGCGTTCCTCGCCGAGCTGGTGCGCGTGACGGAGCCGGGGGGGAAGGTGGTCGTCTCCAGCCCGAACTTTCTGCGCGTCCTCGGCGTGCGGGACTACCACTACCGGATGCGTGGGCTGGGGAACAAGTGGCGGAATCTTCAGCGGCTGCTGGCGAAGCGGCGGCAGATGCAGGAGGCCCCGGAGCAAGTGCGTTTCGAGCGTGTGGCCCCGGTGGTGAAGACGCCGTTCGAGCCGGACGACGATGCGATCATCATGACCAACGCGCTGGAGATGGCGTTCCAATTGGAGCGGCTGGGCTGCGGGGTGGAACGCGCGCTCTGCACGGACCGCTACGTGTTCCCGCCGCTGGACTGGCTGCTGAACCTCACGCCGCTCCGCTACGGGATGCTGTGCGCGTTTGTCGTCGCAAGGCGGAAAGCATGAGCACCACCGACTGGGAAGCGAAGTATCAGGCGCAGGACACACCGTGGGACAAGGGCGAGCCGTCGCCGGGGCTGGTGGACTGGCTGGCGGCGCATCCGGAGGAGCCACGCGGCACGGTGCTGGTGCCGGGCTGCGGGCTGGGACATGACGTGCGGGCGTGGGCGGCGGCTGAGTTCACGGCGACGGGCTTGGACATCGCGCCGAGTGCGGTGGCGCGGGCGCGGGCCACGCCGACTGAGCGAACGAGTTTTGCGTTCGGAGATTTTCTCGCGGATGAGCCGCACGCGCAGTTCGACTGGGTGTTCGAGCACACGTGCTTTTGTGCGATTCAGCCGGGGCAGCGCGAAGACTACGTGCGCGCGGTGCTGCGGTGGCTCAAGCCCGGCGGCCATTATCTCGCGGTGAACTACTTCATCCCGGACACGGACGGGCCGCCGTTCGGCGTGGACCGCGAAGAAATCTGGGCGCGGTTCTCGCCGCACTTCGAGCTGCTGGCGGAGTGGATGCCGCGCTCGTATGCGAACCGCACGGGGCTGGAGCGGATGTTCCTTTGGAAGCGTTCTGAGTTTTGAGTTCGGGTTTTTGAGTTGAAGCGCGGCGCGGCTCATCGGGCGCGGGCAAAGGCAGCCAACTCAGAACCCGGAACTCAGAACCCCAAGAACTGGCTCACGCCTTGAGGACGGCGGTGATTTGGCGGGCGAGGTCTTCGACTTTGTAGGGCTTGCTGACCATGCCACGGAAGCCGTGCTGTTTGTGGTTGGCCATCTCGGGGCCGTGCGAGTAGCCGCTGGAGACGATGGCCTTCACCTCGGGGTCAATCTCCAGCAGGCGCTGGATGGCTTCCTTGCCACCCATGCCGCCGGGGATGGTGAGGTCCATGATTAGCACGGCGTAGGGCCGGCCCTCGGCGCGGGCGGCCTCGTAGGCCTTGATGCACGCCTCGCCGTCGGCGACGCCGTCCACCTGGTAGCCGAGGAATTCCAGCGCGGTCTGGGCCAGCTCGCGGATGAGATCCTCGTCGTCCATCACCAGGATGCGGCCCTGGCCCTGCACGGGCGCGACCGGCGCGGGCGGCGCGGGGGGCACGGGCTTTTCGGAGGCGGGGAGATAGACGTGGAACTCGGCACCACTGCCCGGGGTCGATTCCACCGTGATGATGCCGTCGTGCTTTTTCACAATCGAGTAGGACGTGGCCAGGCCGAGGCCCGTGCCTTTTTCTTTGGTGGTAAAATACGGGTCGAAGACCTTGCCGAGGTTTTCCGGCTTGATCCCGGTGCCGTGGTCTTTGACGGAGATGCGGCAGTAGCGGCCGGGGGCCAGTGGCAGGGGCGAGTCCGCCCCCAGGGTGACGTTGTCGGCGGCGACGCGCACGACGCCGCCCTTGGGCATGGCCTGCACGGAGTTGATGACGAGGTTCTGGATGACCTGGCTGAACTGGCCCTGGTCCACCTCGACCGGCCACAGATTGGGCGTGGCCTGGAACTCACAGCGGACGTTGGAGCCGCGCAGGGCGAAGCTGGTGGAGTCGCGGATCAGCTCGGTCAGGGACGCGGTCTGGCGCACGGGCGCGCCGCCCTTGGCGAAGGTGAGCAGTTGCGTGGCGAGGTCCTTGGCGCGCAGGGCGGCTTTCTCCGCTTCCTCCAAGCGCTCGAACTGTTTCTCGCCGGGCTGGCAGAAGAGGCGGGCGAAGGAGATGTTGCCGATGACGGCGGTGAGGATGTTGTTGAAGTCGTGCGCGATGCCGCCGGCGAGGATGCCCAGCGAGTCCAGTTTGCTG
>JAYTIO010000098.1:0-3451 GCA_043731805.1 Pedosphaera sp.
TCCCCATTCCCCATTCCCTATTCCCTAAAGCCGCCGCCTTCCTCACCCGCTTCACCGCCTGGCGCGAACTCCTCCGCCTCAGCTCCCTCACGCAATGCCTTGAGCGCGTCCTGGCCGAGACGCATTTCGAATCGCTTCTGCTCGCCGAACCACGCGGAGCCGAACGCGTCGCCAACGTCCGCCGCCTGCTCGACCTCGCCCGCCAGTTCGACCCTTACCAACGCCAGGGCCTCCACCGCTTCCTCCAGTTCATCGCCGCGCAGGAAGAGGCGGAACTGGACCACGCGCCCGCGCCCGCGCCGACCGACAACGCCGTGCGCCTGATGAGCATCCACCAAAGCAAAGGCCTGGAGTTCCCCGTCGTCGTGGTGGCTGGCCTCGGCACGATGTTCAATGAGCGCGACCTGCGCGGCGACATCCTGCTCGACGAGGAATTCGGCCTCTGCCCGATGGTCGCCCCGCCCGGCCGCGAACGCCGTTACGCCAGCCTCCCGCACTGGCTGGCCCAACGCCGTGGCCGACGCGAACTGCTCGGCGAAGAGCTGCGCCTGCTCTACGTCGCCCTCACCCGCGCCCGCGACACGCTGCTGCTCGTCGGCACCGACACGGGCAAGGAAGTCGCCGAGAAGTGGCGCGGGCCAGCGACGGAGCTGAACGACCTCGCGCTCTTGAAAGCCCGCCGCCCGCTGGACTGGCTGCGCCGTTGGCTCCCGAACGTGGCCACGGAGGAAGATTGGCGAAACGACGCGGCTGGGGAAAACGCGCTGCTGAGTTGGCAACTCTACGCCGCCGATGACGAGCGGTTCGTGGTGGCGGGCATCCGGCCTGCCGTAGAGCTGGGCGTCCCGCCCGGCGGAGAGAACGCCACGGAGGCTGAGCTCGTTCCCCTCCTTCCCAGCCCAAGTCCGGGCGGCGGGACGCCGCCCTCTACGGCAGGCGAGACGCCTGCCGCCACCATCGCCCAGCTCCGCGCGAAGCTGGAGTGGAGTTACCCGCACGCCGCCGCCACCCACGAACCCGCCAAGACCTCCGTCACCGTGTTGCGCCGTCGTGCGGCTGAGTTGGAGCCCGAAGCGACGGCCCCCTTCGCCCCGCGTTTCACCGTTGCCCCGCGCAATCGCAACGGCCTCACTGCCACGCAAGTTGGCCTCGCGCACCACGCGTTCCTCCAGTGCGTGGACCTCGCCCGCACCGCGACCGCACTGGACTTGCGCAACGAAGCCGCGCGCCTCACCGAAGCGGGCGTGTTGTCCGAGCGCGAAGCCGCCGCACTGGACTTCACGGCGCTGCTGACGTTCTGGGAATCAGCCGTCGGCCAGCAAGTGCGCGCCAACGCCAGCCGGGTGCAACGCGAAGTCCCCTTCACCGCACGCTTCACCGTGAACGAGTTGGTGGCGATGGGGTTGATGCCGGGGCAGGAGACAGGAGACAGGAGGCAGGACGCACTGGCAGACAGCGGAATGCCAACCCGAAACTACGAGGGTGCCATCTCCCTTCCTCGGAGGAGGGGAGAAGGTGGCCGCAGGCCGGATGAAGGGCGGAGGTCGCCAACGCCGACGCACGCAACCCCCCACCCCAACCCCCTCCCCCCCTCCGAGGAAGGGAGCGGGAGTCCGAGCGCCGAATTCGTCATCGTGCAAGGCGTGGCGGACCTAGTGGTGTTTGGGCCACAAGAGATTTGGCTGCTCGACTACAAGACCGATCATTTCGACGAAGCGGAGCTGCCGGCGAAGGTGCGGGAACACGGGCCCCAGCTCTCGCTCTACGCGCTGGCCTTGGAGCGGATTTACGGGAAGCCGGTCACGCGCACTTGGCTGCACTTCCTCGCACTGGGACGCACGGAATTATTGTAGCCGCCGAGGTGCGGAGGCGGACCAGACGCCCTGGGTGGTCGCAAGACTCCGCCGCCTCACCTCGGCGGCTACCGGGTGCGTCACGCGCAAGCCTCGGCGGGTGCGAGGTGCGTGAGGTCGGGGATGGCCCAGTCGGGGTGATGAGCTTGCAACTCTTCGAGGCGGGAGCCGCCGGTCGCCACCGCGAGGCAGCGTGCGCCGATGGCCCGGCCACAGGCGATGTCCAGCGGCGTGTCGCCGATGACGAGAACCTCTTCGCCGTGAAGGTGACGGCCAAACCGGCGGCTCCCCCGGACGTGGGCGATGCGGGCGATTTCGTTCCGCTCCTCATGGTCGTCGCCGAAGCCACCGGTGCGGAACGGCTCCCACAGCCCGTAGTGCCGCAGCTTGAGTTGCGCACCAAGGCGGATGTTGCCGGTCAGCAGGCCGAGCAGCGGCGGCTCCGGCAGCGCGGCGAGCTGCGCCAGCCATTCGCCGACGCCGGGACACATGCCGCCCGCGAGTTCGTGGAGTTGATGGTCGAGCCAGTGGACGTAGCAGTCGCAGAAGCGGCGGAAGTTCTCCGGCGTGGCCGGGACGCCGTGCAGGGTGAGGAACTCCCGCACCAACCCCGAGTCCGTGCGCCCGGCGAAGCGCAGTCGCTCCGTGGCCCCGGACAATCCGAACTCCATGGCGAACGCGCGGCCAAACGCCCGCACCCCCGCCCCGCCGGTGTGAATCAGCGTGCCGTCAATGTCGAAGAGGACCAGTCGGACCATGCACGGCAGAGTAGCGACGCCGGTCGTGGCCGACAACTCGCGCCGCGTTTGCCGTGCCGATGATTTACAGTCGCCGGCCGTGACCTGCTCAACGCCAAGCGGCGGCTAGAAGCCGCCGGCACGCGTGCGCCGGGGTTTTTCTTGCGACGTCGGGGGGCTTCCCAAACACTTTGCGCCAATGACCGCACGACCTGTTGCCTCCCGCCCCTCGCTCCCATGACGGTGTTGCTGCTCTTCTTCTGCTCGGGGGCGACGGCGCTGGTCTATGAAGTCCTGTGGTCGAAGTATCTCGCGCTGATGCTGGGCAGCACGGTGCAGGCGCAGACGGTGGTGCTGGCGGTCTTCATGGGCGGGCTGGCGCTGGGCAATCGGCTCTTCGGCGGACGCGCAGACGCGGCGGCGAACCCGCTGGCGCTCTACGGCAAACTGGAAATTGCCATCGGCTTCTACGCGTTTGTCTTCCACCTGCTGCACGCGGCGGCGGACAAGGTGTTCATCAGCGCGGGCGCGCCGCTGCTGGAGCAACCGCTGGCCTTACTCGCGTTGAAAGCCGTCCTGAGCGTGGGCCTCCTGCTCGGCCCGACGGTGCTGATGGGTGGCACGCTCCCGCTCATCGCCGCGTGGCTGAACCGCCGCGGCCCCGACGCCGGCCGGCTCTCGGCGCGCTTTTATTCCGTGAACAGCCTCGGCGCGGTCGCTGGCGCGTGGCTCGCGGGCTTCGTGCTCGTGCCGGCGCTGGGCATGACGGCGTCGCTGCAACTCACCGCGCTGGTGAACGTCGCCCTTGGCCTGACGGCGCTCGGCCTCGCGCGCGCCCCCACTGTAGCGGCCCTCTGTGAG
>JAYTIO010000099.1:0-4851 GCA_043731805.1 Pedosphaera sp.
GTCCGGGTAGAAATCCCGGAGCAGGTGGGCGCTGCGTTGGAGCAGGGTCACGCGCACGCCGAAGCGGGCGAAGAACTGCGCGAACTCCACCGCCACCGCCCCGCCGCCCAGCACGAGGAGCGACTGGGGCAGGCGCTCCAGCGTCATCACGCTGTCGCTGGTGAGATAGCCAACGGCGGCGAGTTGCGGCAGCGGCACCGGGGCCACGGTCGAGCCCGTGCTCAGGATGAAATGGGCGCTGGTGAGCCGCTGGCCGTTGCCCAGCGCGACGGTGTGCGGGTCGAGGAAGCGCGCGTTGGCGCGGAGAAACTGGAAGCGGCCGCTCTCCAGTTGCTGCCGCCGGTAGCCGGCGAAGTCGGCAATCATCGCGTTCTTGCGGGCCATGACTTCCGCGAAGTCGAAGCGGACTTCCGGCACTTGCAGGCCCCAGGTCGCCGCGTGCTCGGCGAGATGTTTCACCTCCGCCGCGTAGAGCAGCGCCTTGGTGGGCATGCAGCCGCGCAGGATGCAGAGCCCGCCGATTTCCGGCCCGCCTTCGATGACCACCGTCCGCAGCCCCCCGCGCGCCGTGGCGCTGGCCGCCGCGTAACCCGCGCTGCCGCCGCCGATGACGGCCACGTCGAAGTCGAATGGGGCTACTGAATTCATGGGCCAAAGGTAGGGGCACGGGCGGCGGCGGTTCAACGCTGGAACCTGAACAGCAAAAAGCACCGCCGGGAGAACCGGCGGTGCCGTTGAAACCGTGCCGCTGCGGCCGACTATTTAGCCTTGATCAGGGCTTCCTTAATTTGCAATTGAAGCTGCTTGGTCTGCTCCTCCGCACTGCGGGAAATGACGGCGATGGCATGGCGGACCTTCTTGTCCTGCGGGGTCAGGTTGCCGCCCTTGGCGATGCGGTCCACCTGCTGCTCGACCTTCTGCAACTCAGCGAGCGCATGGTCAATTTTTTCCTTCAGCGACTCGTCCCCGTCGGCCTTGTCGCTGAGGTAGCGGACTAGCTCCTGTTCGAGATCGGGCGCGAGCGCCTGCAAGTGTTCGGGCTTGTTCTCCGCCGTCATGAGCAGCGTGCGGATCTGGACGACGTGCGCCTGGAGGAAGTTGTCGAGATGCTTGCCCAACTCCTGGGCGGTGGCCGCGCAGTGCTCTCTGAAGTCCTCCGTGATCCGCTCCTCCAGCGCTTCGCGGTGGCGCGGCAACTCGCGCTGCACGTAGTCCGGCAAACCCGCAACGAGCGCGGGGATGCGTTCCTTGACCTGGTTTGGCCAGGGCGTCGGTCTTTTCCAGGACCTGGCCGGTCACGAAGGTGGTGGCGAAGTCAGCAGCGGCCTTAGGCTCCAGGTGTTTGTTCAGCGCGCTGGCCACGACGCTCATGTAGGTGACCACGACCGCGATGATGATGATGCCGGCAATGCGCGTGCGTTGCAGCGCGCGGCGGGTGGCGGCCAGCTCATTCGCGAGAAACTGCTCCGCGACGGACACGCTGGCGGCGGGAGCGGGCACCGGGGCGGGGGTTGATTCGGGAGTGTTCATGGTTTGGAAGTTTTGACGGCCTTGGTTTTCTTCGGGAGTTTGCCGGGCGGGGCGGGGTCGCTCTCCTCGACGTGCAAGACGGCGAACTCCTCCCGGATCAGATCGAACACCAACAGGGCCATGTCGGCGGAGGCGAGATCCTCGCGCGCGCCCACCACCTCGGTGCGTTGGATGTGGGCGATGTCCTCCATGATCCCGCTCAAGGCTTCGAGGTGCGGGGAGAACAACTGGTGCGTGACGTGGTCGAGCCGTTGCTGCGTGAGGTCGGTCAGGCCGAGCAGTAGGGTGGCCACCCGCTGTTCCGTCGCCTCCGGATACAGCTTGCGGATGTCGGCCTCGCGTTTCTTGAGCATCACGCCGAAGGAGGCTTGCAACACCTTCTCGCCCCGGCGCGGGATGTTGTTCACCAACAGTTCCACCTCTTTCTTGAGCGCGCCGGCCATCTCCGGCGTGCGGTCATTGAGGCGGGCGAGTTCCTTGTTCACCGCGTCGCGGGTCTGGGTGAAGGTCTGCTGCGCGACCTTTTCCACGATGGGCCGCACTTCCTTGTTCAGCCCGTCCGTGAACGCGGCGACGAACTCTTCGCGGGGCGGGCCTTCGACGACCAGGCTGGCGGCGGAGTCGTAGATGGTGAAGACGCCGTAGGCGACGACGCTGACGGTGACGAGCGGGATGGCGGTCCGCCACAGTCGTAACTGTGAGCGGAGCGACTCCAACTCTTGGACTTGAGCGGAAACCTCTGCGGGGTTCATGGGCATGGCCTTTCGTTGGTTGGTTGGATTGCTGTTGGGGAAACTAAGCTCCCATCGCCAAACGTTGTCAAACCCCGTGTCGCCCAGACCGCCGAGGGACGCTGGTCCGTTGTCGAACCGCCGCGCAATGACCGCCCGCCGAAACCCGCCGCTCAATACGTCGCCCGCCCGCCGGACAGGTCGAACACCCCGCCCGTGGTGAACGAGCAGTCATCCGAGCACAGCCACGCCACGAGCGCGGCGGCTTCGTCCACCTTGCCGAAGCGGCCCATCGGAATCTTCGAGAGCATGTAGTCAATGTGGTATTGCGCACACTGCTTGAGGATGTCCGTCTGGATGACCGCCGGGGTGATGCAGTTCACGAGGATGCCCTCCTGGGCCAACTCCTTGCCGAGGGATTTGGTGAGGGCGATGACGCCGGCCTTGGCCGCGCTGTAGTGCGAGGCGGTGGGGTTGCCTTCCTTGCCGGCGATGCTGGCGATGTTCACGATGCGGCCCTTGCGGTGCTCCAGCATGAGGGGGACGACGGCGCGGCAGACGTAGAAAACGGCGTTGAGGTTGGTGTTCACCACGGCGAGCCACTGCTCCGGCGTGAGCTCCCACAGCTTACCGTTGGTCCCGGCGATGCCCGCGTTGTTGACGAGTAACTCGACGGAGCCGAACTCCTGCTTGGTAGCCGCAGCCGCAGCGGACACGGCGTCCGGGCTGGTCAAGTCCACCGTCTGGGTGGCGACGGTGCCGAGCGCGGAGAGCTTCTGTCGGGCGTCCTGCAACGCCTCGGCATCGCGGTCCCACAGGCAAACGTGCGCGCCAGACTGGAGCAGGCGCGTGGCGATGGCGAAGCCGATGCCGCGCGCGCCGCCGGTGACGATTCCGTGCTTACCCTGCAAGTCGAGTTGGTTCATAGCGCGGTTTGGTTACCGGCTCGGGCGCTGGCGGACAAGCAACTTTTCTCCGACCCCCGCAGGACTGTCCCCGCTCACCAAGCCCGCGTGAGCTTGCTCCGTTTGCCTTTGGCCTTCCCCGCACCGGGATCCTTGCTCGCGGGAGTCCAGGCAGCTGGCGGCTGGGCTTCCGCCGGCGGCGGCGCGACCGGAGCCGCCGGGGACGGGATTTCAAAATCAGCCATGGCCGCTTCGATCACCTCGAGCAATTCCCGCCGGCCATGCTTCTCCGTCGCGGAGCACAGGCAGACCGCTGGCGGCTGCTCGCACCACTCCGCGATCCGCGCTTGGAACGCCGCGATGTTCGCCTGCACCGCTTCGGGCTTCACCAGGTCAATCTTGGTGAAGACCAGGACGAACGGCACGGTGCTGTTGATGAGCCACTCGATGAACTCCAAATCAATCTTCTGCGGCGGCAGGCTCGAATCAATCAGCGCGAAGACACAGCAGAGATTGGGGCGGTCCTGGAGATACTCGGCCACCGCCTGGTTGAACTTCGCCTTGTGCGCCCGCGCCACCTGCGCAAACCCGTAGCCCGGCAGGTCCACGAGCCGCCAAGTCTTGTTCATCGTGAACATGTTGATCAGCTTGGTGAAGCCGGGCGTGGGCGAAACCCGCGCCAGGCCGCGCTGGCCGGCCAGCATGTTCAGCAAGGAGGACTTGCCCACGTTGGAGCGCCCGATGAAGGCGAACTCCGGCAGCGACTCGTCCGGACACGAAAACAAGTCCGGGGCGCTGCGGTCAAAGATGGCGGATGCGATGTGCACAATTGGTAACGAGCGACGCGACTGTCGCACCCAATGCCCGACGCTGAAACAACCAAATGAATTGCGCCCAGCGCGCTCCCCTCCAAAGCTGGTGCCCAACATGACCAACCAACTTATGAGCCCCACCACCACCCGCCGCCACTTTGTCCAAACCCTCACCGCCGCCAGCGCTGGCCTCGCCATCGGTGCCCGGGCCGCCAGCCCGCCGCGCAATGTCCAGAAAGCCATCATGTGGGGCACCGTGGGCGTGAAAGGCTCCGTCCTCGAGAAGATGAAGCAGGTCAAGGACGCCGGCTTCACGGGCGTCGAGCCCAACGGCGGCATGAGCCGCGAGGAAGTCGTCGCCGCGCTCAAGGAAACCGGCCTCAAGGCCGCCAGCGTCTGCTGCCACACGCATTGGGCCAAACCCCTCTCCGCCCCCGACGAAGCCACGCGCAAGGTCGGCTACGACGGCCTCGTCCTCTCCCTCGGCGACGCCAAGGCCTACGGCGCGACCAGTGTGCTGCTCGTGCCCGGCGTGGTGAGCGACAAGGTGCCTTACGACGACTGCTTCAAGCGTTGCGTCGAGGAGATCAAGAAGGCCGCGTCCGTCGCGAAAGACCTCGGCGTCAAGATCGCCATCGAGAACGTCTGGAACAACTTCGTCACCAAACCCCAGCAGGCCGTGGACCTGCTCGACGCCATCAACAGCGAGTGGGTGGGCTGGCACTTCGACATCGGCAACGTGGGCCGCTACAGCCCAGCGGAGGAGTGGATTCCCGTCATCGGCAAACGCATCCTCAAACTGCACATCAAGGAATACAGCACCAAGCTCCGCGACGAGAAGGGGCCGGGCGCGGGCTTCGGCGTGAAGTTCCT
>JAYTIO010000100.1:0-5126 GCA_043731805.1 Pedosphaera sp.
TCACCAGCTCCTCGGACGGCTCCTTCCCGAGCAAATTATTCTTCGACCCGCCGTGCGTGTTCACGCCCATCGAGATGACCGGGTAACACAGGATGCCCAGGTCCGGCCGGCTGCTGGCGCGCTCGATGGGCTCGGCGGCGTCCGCCTGGCCCGCGTCGAAATGCGTCACCGCTGTCGAGGCCAGATGCCCGCCCGCGCTGCTGCCCATCACGCCGATGCGCTTGGCGTCCAGCTTCCACGCGTCCGCGTTCGCGCGCACATAACGCACCGCGCGGTTCACGTCGTTCATCATCGCCGGGTGCCGGTAGCCCGCCGAGCCGAGGCGATACTTCAGCACGAAGCCCGCGATGCCGTGCGCGTTGAGCCAGAGCGCATAGTCCCGCCCTTCGTGCGCCGCCAGCCCGCCGTAACCGCCGCCCGGACAAATCACCACCGCCGCCCCCGTGGCCCGCTCCGCCGCCGGGAAGAACGGCGTGAGCGTGGGAATATCCTTCACCGGGTCCGTGCCCAGCGCGCCGGGCGTCGCCTTGGCCCAGAGCGGAAAAGCCTCCTTCGGTTGCGCGAAGAGCGGGACGGTAGTGGCGAGCGTGAGGGCGGCGAGGGCAAGGAGTTTCATGGTGTGCTGCGGCTTCGGAGCTGGCCGCGACGATACCGGGCAGAGCAAAGCGGGTTCAACCTGAATCCCAGTTTTCACCAGTAGCCGGTGGCGAGCGGAAGTTCAACGGTGGCCTCTGGATGCGCTCCCCGTTCTTCTCATCAGCCTGCCTTCCCCACTGGCGCAGACGCCAGCTTGGAGGGAGTTGGCTTTGTGGGAGTAGCCACGACGAATGGCAAAGGTCGCCGCTACATCGGCCCAGCCTCAATCGGCTTAGGGTTGGCTGAGGTCCTGGAGGCGAGCAACAGTTTCATTGACCGCCCGCAGGTCGGCTCTACCTTTTGCCGCAGCGCGTCGTCAGGGTCGGTGGTTTCTCGGCGATGCTCGTTTGAATCATATGCTCCAACGCACTCCTCTCTTCGCCGCCCACCAACGCGCCGGCGGCAAGCTCATCGAATTCGGCGGGTGGGAAATGCCGGTCCAGTATTCCACCATCACGGACGAACATCTCTGCGTTCGCCGGGCGGCGGGCATCTTCGACATCTCGCACATGGGCGAGGTCATTGTGCGCGGGGCGGGGGCGCTGGCGTTTCTCAACGCCACGCTCACCAACGACGCGCGCAAGCTCGTCGTCGGGCTGGGGCAATACACGCTCATGTGCAACGAGCGGGGCGGCGTGATGGACGACCTCTACGCCTACCGGCTCGGCGCGGAGGAATACCTACTCATCATCAACGCCTCGCGCATCGCGCCGGATGTGGCGTGGCTGGAGCAGCGGCTCGCCGCCTTCCCCCAGCGCGCGGAGGTGACGCTCACAAATGTCTCCGATCTCACGGCTGCCGTGGCCATCCAGGGGCCGAAGACGCCGGGCTTGCTGGACCAGTTGTTCCCGGCTCCGTCCACCCGCGGCACGGCGGTCACGCGGCCAAGTGAGTTGAAGAAGAACGAAATCGCCGGGTTCGCCTTCGCCGGGGAAGGCGTCTGCGTGGCGCGCACGGGTTACAGCGGTGAGGACGGCTTCGAGGTGGTCGCGCCCGCGACGCTCATCGAGGCGGTGTGGGACAAAGCGCTGAAGCTCGGCCATCCGTTCTGTCTCCAGCCCTGCGGCCTGGGCGCCCGCGACACGTTGCGCACGGAGGTGTGCTATCCGCTCTACGGGCACGAGCTGGATGAGCACACCACGCCCATCGAGGCGGGCGTGGGCTTCTTCGTCGCACTGGACAAGGGCGAGTTCGTCGGGCGCGCCGTGCTGGCGGAGCAGAAGGCGGGCGGCACGCAGAAGAAACTCATCGCGTTCAAGATGACGGACAAGGCCCCGCCGCCGCGGCCGCACTACGCGATCTGGGCGGGCGGCGTCGCGGTGGGCGAAGTCGTCAGCGGCACGCAAAGCCCGTCGCTTAACCACGGCATCGGGATGGGCTATGTGCCGCCGGCGGTGGCCGTCGTGGGGACGAAGATTGAGATCGAGATTCGCGGGCGGCGCTGCGCGGCGGAGGTGGTGAAGAAGCCGATTTACCGGAAGGCGTAGGGGTTTGCGTCAGCCGCTGGCTGCCGCTTCTCTTTTGCCGCGAAAGGGCGCAAAGAACACAAAGAGACGGGAAACCGAACTTCCCCAAGTCTTTGCGTTCTCTGCGCCCTTTCGCGGCAAAAGAGTTTTCGTTCCGGCTCAGGTCTTCACTTCCGTCCGGCCGCGCAGCCACGCGACCGTCACCACCGTGAGCGCGGAGACGAGGACGATGAGGCTGGCGAGGGCGTGGATGTCCGGGGTGAGGCCGCGCTTGACGGAGGAGTAGATGAGGATGGGCAGGGTCGTCGCGCCCGGGCCGCTGGTGAAGAAGCTCACCACGAAGTCATCCAGGCTCAACGTGAACGCCAGCAACCCGCCCGCCACGATGCCCGGCACCAGCAGCGGGAAGGTCACATACCGGAAGGTCAGCCACGGCCCGGCGCCGAGGTCGGCGGCGGCTTCTTCGAGCTGCGGGTCGCAGTCCGCCATGCGGGCGCGCACGACGATGGCGATGAAGGGGATTTGGAAGGTGATGTGCGCGATGACCATCGTGGTCATGCCGAGCTCGAAGCCGGCGAGCCACTGGCGCAGCACGGCGAAGAAGAACAGCAGCGCCACCGCCATGACGATGTCCGGGATGAAGACGGGGACGTGCAGGACGTGGTGGAAGAGGCGCTTGCAGGGAAACTCGTAGCGGCTCATGCCGTAGCCCAGCACCGAGCCGAGCAGCACGGAGAAGAACGTGCTCGTGCAGGCGAGTTCGAGGGTGTTGATGGCGGCGGCGATGGCCGGGTCGTTGTTCAGCAGACGCAGATACCAGTCCACGGTGAAGCCCTGCCACGCGACGCCATAGCGGGCCGCGTTGAAGGAATACACGATGACGACCGCCAGCGGCGCGTAGAGGAAGCCGAACACCAGCAGCGCGGCCAGCGCGGTGAGGGGCGAGCGGCGGGTCATGGCAAGGCCACCTCGCGTCGCCCCTTCGTCACGCGCGTGTGCAACCACAGGCTCAGGAGCATCACGAGCAGGGCCGCCACCGCGATGGCCGAGCCGAAGGGCCAGTCGCGGCTCACGGTGAACTGCTGCTGCACCGCATTGCCGAGCAGCGCGACCTTCGCCCCGCCGAGCAGGTCCGGGATGACGAACTGGCCCGTCGCCGGCAGGAACACGAGGATGAGGCCGGCCATCATGCCGGGCCGAATCTGCGGCAACACCGCATGCCATAACGCGCGCCACGGTGACGCCCCCAGGTCGGCCGCCGCCTCGGTGAGCGACCAGTCCACCTTCTCCACGCTCGCGTAAAGCGGCAGGATCATGAAGGGCAGGTAGTCGCACACCATCGCGAGCATGACCGCGGGCCAGCCGGGGTAGAGTGCGGTGCCCGGCGGCAGCACGCCGACACTTACGAGCGTCATCGCCAGCCAGCCTTCCGGGGCCAGCAGGACTTGCCACGCGTAGGTGCGGATGAGCAGGTTCGTCCAGAAAGGAATCACCACCAGCGTCAGCGCCACCGTCTTCCACCGGCGCGACAGCCCGGCGATGAAGAACGCGACCGGCAGGCCCGTGAGCAGGCAGAGCAGGGCGGTCGCGAGGCCGACGCCGAGGCTGCGCGCGAGGATGAGCGGCTGCACGGGGTCGAAGCCCAGCGCGCCGTGGCCGAGGAGCCGCGTGTAGTTCTCCCAGGTGAAGCGCCACACGATTTCGCCCGCGTCCCCCCGTTCGGCGAAACTCAACGCGATGACGAAGAGCAGTGGCACCAGCAGGAAGACCGTCACCCACGCCAGCGCCGGCCCGCACAGCCACGCGGCGCGGAACGTCTGCGCGCCCGGCGGCATCGGCTCGCCGAAATGCACCGTGCGCCGGATGCGGCGGCGGCGCTTCGGCAAGGGCTGGGGAATCGCGTCGGCCATTCAGCCCTCCAGCAAGAAGACGTTGGCCGGCGGCACGAAGACCTCCACCGCGTCGCCCGCGAAGAGGCCGATGGAGCGCCGCCCGGTGTTCAGCTCCGTCACGCGCAGCAGCGTCTGCCCGACCCGCACGCGGTAATGGATGGCCGCGCCGTTGAAGGTGATGGCCTCGATGCGCCCGAGGAAGCGGGCGTCGCCGGCCACGCCGCCTTCCAGGGAAGTCCGCTCGGGCCGGATGCCCAGCGAGAGCTTGCCCTGCTCGGCCAGTTCGATGCCGGCAGTGGACAGTTCGACGTTCAGCCGGCCCAGCGGCGTCTCGGCCTCCACGATGCTGCCGGTGCGGGAGATGAACTTGCCCTCGAAGAGATTGCACGCGCCGATGAACTGCGCGACGAAGCGCGTCTTGGGCCGTTCATAAAGCTCGTCCGGCGTGCCGAGTTGCTCGACGCGGCCCGCGTTCATCACGGCGATGCGGTCGCTCAGGGTCATCGCTTCGTCCTGGTCGTGCGTGACGTGGATGAAGGTGATGCCGAGCCGCCGCTGAAGGTGATGGAGTTCGAGCTGGAGTTCCTTGCGCAGTTGCAGGTCCAGCGCGCCGAGCGGTTCATCGAGGAGCAAGACTTCCGGCTCGTTCACGATGGCGCGGGCGAGGGCGACGCGTTGCTTCTGTCCGCCGGAGAGTTCGTTCGGATGCCGGGCCGCCAGCTCGCTGATTTGCGTCGTCTCCATCACGGCAGCCGTGAGGCGGACGATGTCGTGGGACGCCATCCGCTTCATGCGCAGGCCGAAGGCGATGTTTTCGGAGACGCTCAGGTGCGGGAAGAGCGCGTAGGACTGGAAGACGGTGTTGACCGGGCGCTTCCACGCCGGGAGCCGCAAGGCCGGAGCGCCCCCGATGCGCAAGTCACCGTTGTCCGGCAAATCAAGTCCCGCGATGATGCGGAGCAG
Organism: Pedosphaera sp.; assembly: GCA_043731805.1. Lineage (GTDB taxonomy): Bacteria > Verrucomicrobiota > Verrucomicrobiia > Limisphaerales > SXTU01 > SXTU01. Next base: position 4,958 of record JAYTIO010000100.1, read on the forward strand.
GGTGGTCTTGCCGCAGCCGGACGGGCCGAGCAGGGAGAAGAACTCGCCGCGCCGCACGTTGAGGGTCACGCCTGCGAGCGCGTCCACTTTGCCGAAGCGCCGGGTGAGGTGCTGGCACTCGACGGCGAGGGCCGAGGGGGAAGTGGATTTGGTTTCAGCCGGTTGCAAT
>JAYTIO010000101.1:0-4277 GCA_043731805.1 Pedosphaera sp.
CCGCGCTTCGCCAGGGCGAGGAAGCGGGCCAGGTCGGCGGCGCGGGCCTTCGGGAAGATTTTCCAGAAGTCCTGTTTGTAGATGGGGAACTCCTTCGCGAAGCCGGAGATGGTCTCGATGTGGACGGGCACGCCGGGGCAGTGCTGCTCGAAGTAATCGAAGTAGGCCGGCAAGTCCACGCAACCCTCGCCCATCGCGGTCCATTGCACGGTGACGCCGTTGGCGGATTCCCAGACCATGTCGTCGCGGAGGCTGGTGGCGACGACGTAGGGGGCGAGGTTTTCGAGATTGGCGAGCGGGTCTTCGAGGGTCCAGGTCGCGTTGCCAGAGTCAATGTTCGCGCCGACGTAGTCCTTGCCGGCGGCTTCGATGAGCGTGACGAGTTCCCACGACTGCATATCGCCGGCGTGGTTCTCGACGGCGACCTTCACGCCGGCGTCCACGGCGCGGCTGCGCTGGGACTTGAGCACCTTCACGGTGTCGGCGATGCGCGCCTCAATGCCGCCCTCGGTGCTGCGGTCCTGCTGGTTGCCGAGGATGACGCGGAAGACCTTCGAGCCAATCGCCTGGCTCATGCGGAGGCCCAACGCGAGGTGCTCCTCCGCCGTGCCCCAGTCCTTTTTGAACGACTTGGAAGTGGGGCAGATGCTCCACGAACCCAGCTCGATGGTGACGCCTTTGTCGGCTCCGTATTTGCGGACCTCGGCGAGCGAGGCGTCGTCGTGCTTGCCTTCGAGCGGGCCGAAGTCGGTAATGAAGAGCGAGTCGCAACCCAGCTTGGCCGAGTGCTCCACGAGCTGGCGGGCGTTCCACTTCAGGCCGCGCACGGCGAAGTTATCGAAGCCCAGTTTGTGGTTGCGCTTGCGCGGCGCGGCGACGGCGGGCAGCCCGGCAGCCAACGTGGCGGCAACGGCGGCGGTGCGGACGAAGTCGCGGCGGGACAGGGACGAAGTGTTCATCGGCGCGGAGCTTGGCAAACCTCCGGCTACCTGCCAAGCGTGCGGTGTTGGGGTGCGACGGGTGCCCTTGATTCCTCTTTCTGCTGCCAACGTCCATCGCTAGCCTGACTTAGCACTATGAACGTCCTGCGCCTGCTCGCCCCCCTGCTGCTCGCTGCTGTCCCTGCGGGGGACGCCGCGGCCGCTGCCAAGCCCTCCCGCTACGCCGACCTCGTCCTCGCGGACAAGCCCGCCGCTTACTGGCGGCTCAATGACCCCGGCACCACCGCCCAGAACTCCGCGCCCGGCGCGACCGCTGCGGCGCTCAATGGCGTCGTCGAAGGTAAGGTCGCCGTCGGGCAACGCGCGCAGTCCAGCGAGCAGTTTCCGGAGTTCGAGCCGGACAGCGCGGCGGCGGGGTTCAGCGGCAAGGGCGAGTTCATCCGCGTGAAAGACCCGGGCGCGAAGAGCGCGTTGAAGTTCGCGAAGGGCGATGCCATCACGCTCGAGGCTTGGGTGTCCGCCAACAGCATCAAGGACGGCCAGCAAGTTTACGTCGTCGGCAAGGGGCGCACGGGCAACCAGGGCTTCCCCAGCGACAACCAAAACTATGCGCTGCGCCTGCGCGGTGACGGCGGCGCGGCGTGCGTGAGCTTCCTCTTCCGTGACGCGGAGCATAGTGGGGCAGCCGTCCCGGCTGCCGGTGGAAAAACCAAGTTGTCCAAGGAAGACGCCGAGCAGCACTGGCATCGCTGGACCGCGAACGACGGTTTCCTCCCCGGCTCCGGCTGGCACCACGTCGCGGTCACTTACACCTTCGGCAAGGGCGACTCGGTGAAGGGCTACTTGGACGGCGTCGAGGTGAAGGGTAAGTGGGACATGGGCGGCAAGTCCGACGCCGCGCCGGTCGTGGATGACGACGAGCTGTGGATCGGTTCCTCGATGGCCGCCCAGGCCAGCAGTTCGTTCAACGGCCTGCTCAACGAAGTCGCCCTCCACCGCCGCGCGCTGGACGCGAAAACCTTTGCCGGCCGCTTCACCTTCGTTGCGCCCGTCGCGAAGTTCGACCTCGCGAAGTTACCCAAGGGCGCGGTGCAGGTGGAGCTCTTCGAAGGCATCGGCACGACGGCGAACTGGAATTTCACGCCGGGCACGCCGGTGGAAACTTACCCCGAGTCCGCGTTCGGCTTCGTGGGCGTGCCGCAGAAATACACCGAGCGCGGCGTGCGGGTGGACCGCTCGAATCCCTTCCTCCTCCGCGCCTCCGCGCTCGTGAAGCTCCCGCCCGGCGAGCACCGCGTGCTGCTGCGCTCGCTCCAGGGCGCGAAGCTCCATGTGGACGGCAAGCTCGTGGCGCAGACCAAGTTCATCGCGCCCGGCGGGGGCGGGCACTCGAAGGTCGGCGAGCCGCCGGCTGCCGACTACCCCGCCGGCCTGCGCTTCCCGCTCATGGGCCATCAGGAGAGCTGGGCCACGGTGAAGTCCACCGGAGCCGAGCAACTCTTCGTGCTCGAAGGCATCATCGGCGGCAAGGGGCTGCGGCCAGAGGTGGGCGAACTGACGGTGAGCCTCGAACAACCGGCTGGAGCGTGTGCCGGCGACTTCCAGTCGCCGCCGGTGACGAACGAACGTTCAGGACGGCGGCTGGAAGCCGCCGGCACGTTCGTCCTCCTCGCCCCCACCGCCCGCATCCCGCACGACGACCTCGCGTGGCAAAACTTCTCCGCCCAGCAACTCGCCCGCCTCGCCACCGCCGACGCCCAGCGCCGCCGCGACGTGAACTCCGCCGAGAACCAGTATTGGGCGCAGCGCCACGAAGCCGTCCGCAAACTCCTCGCTGCGAAGCCCGCGCCCGCCGTGGCGCACACCGTCGGCGCGAGCGGTCAACCGCTGAACATTGACAGCTTCCTCGCCGCCCGCCTCGCCGCCGCAAACGTCCAGCCCGCGCCGCTCACGGACGACGCGGCCTTCCTCCGCCGCCTCGCCCTCGACACCGTGGGCGTGCCGCCCACGCCCGAACAGCTCCGCGCCTTTCTCGCGGACAGCTCGCCGACCAAGCGGGCCACCGCGATTGACCGCTTCCTCGCGCTGCCCGGCTGGGCGGACCACTGGGTCGGCTACTGGCAGGACGTGCTCGCCGAGAACCCCGGCATCCTCAAACCCACGCTCAACAACACCGGCCCGTTCCGCTGGTGGATTCACGAGTCGTTCCTCGACAACAAACCGATGGACCGCTTCGCCACCGAACTGGTCGCGATGGAAGGCAGCGTCTATGGCGGCGGCCCCGCCGGCTTCGGCCTCGCCACGCAGAACGACGTGCCCACTGCCGACCGCGCGCAGATCGTCTCCCAGGCCTTCCTCGGGATGAACCTCGCCTGCGCCCGCTGCCACGACGCGCCGTATCACGACTTCAAGCAGAAGGACCTCTTTAGCCTCGCCGCCATGCTCAACCGCGCGCCGCAGGTAGTGCCCAAGAGCAGCTCCATCCCGGCCAACGCGAACATCGTCGTGGGCAAGCGCATCAAGGTCACCTTGCATCCCGGCGACAAAGTTTCGCCCGAGTGGACCTTCGCTTCCTACGGCGGCGCGGCCTCCGCCGACTTCGCCCGCAAGGCTGACGACAGCCGCGAACAGCTCGCCGCCTTCATCACCTCGCCCACGAGCGACCGCTTCGCCCAAGTCCTCGTGAACCGCGTGTGGAAACGCTACCTCGGCCTCGGCTTCATCGAGCCGGTGGACGATTGGGAGAACAAGACCGCGTCGCACCCCGAGCTGCTGGCGTGGCTCGCCCGGGAGTTCATGGCGAACGGCTACGACCTCAAGCATCTCGCGCGACTGGTCTTCAACTCTCAGGCCTACCAGCGCGTCGCCGGCCTGCACATTCCGAAGTCCGAGGAGCCAGCGGACCGCCTCTTCGCCTCGCCCGCGCGCCGTCGTCTTGCCGCCGAGCAGATGGTGGACTCGCTCTTCGCCGTGACCGGCAAGCCCATCGAGTCCGAGCTGCTCACGCTCGACAACGACGCCAAGAGCGGCGCGAAGGACTTCCTGAACCTCGGCTACGCCCACCGCGCGTGGCAGTTCACCGGCCTCTCCAACGACCGCGACCGCCCCGCCCTCTCGATGCCCCGGACCCAGGCCATCATTGACGTGCTCGCCATGTTCGGCTGGCGCGAGTCTCGGCAAGGGCCGCTCTCCGCGCGTGACCACTCGCCCAACGTCCTCCAGCCCGCCGTGCTCGCGAACGGCGACCTGGGCAACGGCCGCATCGCCCGCCTCACCGACGACTGCGCCGTGACCGAACTGTGCGTGCAGGACCAGCCGCTGCCCGCGCTGGTGGAA
>JAYTIO010000102.1:0-8099 GCA_043731805.1 Pedosphaera sp.
CGTAGGACCAAACGTCGCAATGCCCGTCGGGGAACAATACGGTCGATTTGTAATTGGAATGCCGTGGTGCAGGCTGGTGCTGCTGGTTAAAAGGCAGAGCCGCATTGGTGTATTGTAACGGTCGCCAGGTTGCAAACCAAGTCATGAACTTGCAATACGGTGGGTTTGCGGCGGTTGGCATCCCCACATCGCCCATCAGAAAAACAGAGCTTGAGTGTTGGAGATCGGTGGTGCGCAGGCTGTGGAGCGGAGCTAGCGTGACGTTGTTCGTCGCGTATTTGATGATCGCGGCTTCCAACACGCCAAAACCAAACTGACCACCAGCCGTCATCTCGTTGTCCTTAACTGTCGGACAACTCCACACGAGGTTATTGCTTACACCGGCGGGAACCGAGGGCAAATATTTGCTCTGGCTGAGAATGTCGAACCACCAGTTGCCAGCATTGCCAATAGCCACGTTCTGATACTCGACGCGGTTCAAATCCACGAAGCGGTTCTCGTGGTCATCTGCATACTGGAGCATGGCGAGCCCAATCTGTCGCAGGTTGTTCACGCACTTGATCCCGTTCGCCTTCGCTTTCGCCTTCGCCAGCGCGGGCAGGAGCATGCCGGCCAGGATGGCGATGATGGCGATGACAACTAACAATTCGATCAGGGTGAAGGCCAGTTGGCCTGGGCGGCGGAGCATTTGCGGTTTCATATTGAGATCAGAGTAGCCGGGGTTGCGCTGGCAAGGCAAGTGGACTACGTTGCGGACGGGGTCATTCGTCTTCCTTCACTCCGGCCAGTTTCGCCGCCGTGGCACGGCGGTCCGTGACGATGGCGCGGAACTGCCAGGTCGCGCGCGGGTCGAGGGACTGGCGGTAGTCGGTGGCGGTGCCGACCTTCGTGCCGGTGGCATCGAGGAGGTCGAGCTCCACGCGCACGCCGAAGCGTTGGTGGTCGGAGTCGTTCTTCAAGACGCCGGTGACATAGACGAGGCGGCTGCCCTTCGCGCCCTTGGGCTGGTCGAGTGCGACCTGGGTGATCTTCAAATCACCGAGGAGCTTCGGGCCTTTCGGCACGGTCGCGGCGGGCATGGAGGGCGGGGTCGGAGCCGTGGCTGGCGGCGTTGACGGGACGGCGGACGGCGGGGTGGAACTGGCGTCCCCCTCCGCCGGCGGCGGACGGAGCTTCAGGTGGTTACCCACCACCAACACCACGGCGAGCACGATGGCGGCGTTCAGCATCCACAAGCACACGCGCAGAAACGAGCTGCGGGCGGGCTGCGGGCCGCGCGAATCCACCGGGCGAATAGCGGAGGGCTCGACGCGCTTGAGGCCAATGGGGGCGGGCTTGGCGGCGGCTGGGGGCGAAGGTTTGGTTGGCGCGGGCGCGGGTTTCTGGGGAACCGGGGCTGCGGACGTGGGGGGAGGCACCGCCGCTGCGCGCGGCAGGAGGAGGGTTTTACCACACTTGCCGCAAGCGCTCGCGCCGCCGCCAGCGTAGTCGGGATACTGCACGTCCGCGCCACAGTGGGGGCACTTGCATTTGAGATAGGTTTTGCCCGCGCTCACGGTGGGGCGAAACTAGCCAGCGGACGGAGCAGGGGCAAGGGAGCAGGGTTAGGATTAAGATTAAGAGTTGGTGCAAGCGACGGGAACGGCGCACGGGCGGCTCGCGTTCGTAATCCTAATCTTAATCCTACTCCAGCCCGCGCCACTGCCGGCTCACTTGATCTCGCGCATTTGCAGGTTGCGGAACTCCATCGGCACCCCTTCGGCTTGCAGGCCGATGTGACCACGCTCGGGGATCAGGCCGGTGGCTTCCCAAGCGAGTTTCCCATTGCACCAGAGCGTGACGCTCCCGCCCTTCACCAGCACCCGCCATTCGTTCCACTCGCCGACAGCTTTTTGCAGCGCCGGCACGGCCTTGGCCCCGTCCAGCTTGCCGGCGAGGAAGGCGCCCTCGGTGCCCTTGTCCACGCGGATCTGGTTATTGCCGGCGTCGGGCTTGCAGCGGATGTAGAAACCGCTGTTGAACTTTTCCTTCAGCGCCCGCCACTCGAATTTCATCTCGAAGTCGGCGAACTCCCGCGTGGTCACGAGGTGCGGGCGCATGGCTCCCGTGAGCGAGATCACGCCGTCCTTCACCTTCCAGTTCTCCGGCCAAGGATCGCCAGGCTTCTGGAGGGAAAATCGCCAGCCGGTGAAGTCCTTGCCGTTGAACAGCGGTTGGAAGTCCGCGTCCGCGCCCCGCGCGGAGGTGACAACGACAAGGGCCAGACAGACCGCGAGCAGACGGCGAAGGAATTGTTTCACCGGCGTTCGACGGCGCGGGTGCTCACCGCTTCATTCCCGCCTCGCGGCGCGGCCAACCTGGCCAAAGGCAGTGTGCAATACGCGCGGTTTCGCTTGTTGCTGCGGTCGGGCGGGGTGGCTAGCTTCCACGCCCTGATTATGGCACTTCCCCGCGCCCCGCATCGTCCGCTCGCCCAACCGGCGGCCTCCCTCCCCGCCATCCCGCCCGGCACCACCGTCACCACGCTCGACAACGGCCTGACCGTCATCCTGCGCGAGGACCGCTCCGCGCCCGTCGTCTCCGCGCAGGCGTGGGCGCAGACGGGCAGCGTGCACGAGGGGTGCTGGCTCGGCGCGGGCTTGAGCCACGTGCTCGAGCATATGCTCTTCAAGGGCACGGCCACGCGGCCGCCGGGGCAGATTGACCGCGAGGTGCAGGACGTCGGCGGCCACATGAACGCCTACACGAGCTTCGACCGCACGGTGTATCACATTGATGCCCCGAACACCGGCGCACGCGTCGCTGTGGACGTGCTCTGCGACATCATGCAGCACGCCGCGTTGCCCGAAGACGAGCTGAAGAAGGAACTCGATGTCATCCGCCGCGAGATGGACATGGGCCACGACGACCCCGGTCGCCGCGCGGGCCGCCGGCTCTTCGAGACGGCTTACACGCGCAGTCCTTATCGCTTCACGGTCATCGGCTACCGCGACATCTTCGACACGCTTCAACGCGAGGACATCGTGAGCTACTACCGCGAGCGTTACGCGCCGAACAACGTCTTCTTCCTCGTCGTGGGCGACATCGTCGCCGCTGATGTCCTCGCGCAAATCAAGGCGGCTTGGGCGAAGACGCCGGCCCGCGCCATTCCACCGATGGTGCTCCCGGAGGAACCCACGCAAGCCGCGTCGCGCGAAGTCATCGAGGAAGCGCCCATTGAGCTCGGCCACTTCCATTTCTCCTGGCACATCCCGGACGTGCGGCACGCGGACATCCCCGCGATTGACGTGCTTGCCACGCTGCTCGGCAACGGTCGCAGCTCGCGGCTCTTCCAAAGCGTCCGCGAGAAGCAAGCCCTCGCCCACTCCGCCGACGCGTGGACTTACAACCCCGGCCTGCCCGGCCTCTTCGGCATGAGCGGCGTGGTGGACGCGGACAAGTTCCCCGCCGCCAGCGCCGCGATGCTCGCCGAGGTCCAGAAGATGAAGGCGAAACCCGTGCCGAAGGCCGAGCTGGCCAAGGCCGTGAAGCAGTTCACCGCCGGCACGCTCGCCACGCGCAAGACGATGGCCGGCCAGGCGGCGGACCTCGGCGGCAACTGGCTCGCCGCCAGCGACCTGAACTTCTCCCACCGCTTCCTCGACGCCGTGCGCCGGCTCAAGCCCGCCGACCTCCAACGCGTCGCGCGCAAGTATCTCACGCCCGAGAACCGCACGCTCTACGCGCTGCTGCCCGAAGGCACCGCGCCGAAGAGCACCACGAGCGTCGAGGTCAGCAGCCGCAGCGAAATCAAATTGTTCACGCTGCCCAACGGACTGCGCCTGCTCGTGAAGGAAGACCACCGCCTGCCCTTCGTTCACTTCCGCGCCGGTCTGCGCGGCGGCGTGCTGGCCGAGACGGCGGCGAACTGTGGCGCGAGTTCCATGCTCGCGAAGCTGATACTGAAGGGCACCAAGACCCGCACCGCCGAGCAACTCGCGACGGAAATCGAGAGTGTCGGCGGCGGCCTCGACACTTACAGCGGCAACAACAGCTTCGGCGTCTCGGCGGAAGTGCTGCGTGAAGACTTCGCCCTCGGCCTCGAACTCCTGACCGAGGTGCTGCTGCGCCCGTCCTTCCCGGAAGCCGAACTGGAGCGCGAGCGAGAGATACAACTCGGCAACCTCCGCCACCAGCGCGACGAGCTGCTCTCCTGTTGCTTCAAGCTCATGAAGCGCACCCTCTTCGGCGACGCTGGCTACGGACTCGATTCCCTCGGCACTGAGGAGACGGTGAAGCAGATGCAAGTCGCTGCCCTCGCCGCGTTGCATAAACAGCTCGTGACGCCCGACAACTGCGTCCTCGCCATCTACGGCGCGGTGGAGACGAAGCGCGTTGAGGCAGCGGTGAAAAAAGCGTTCGCTCGCTGGAAGGGGTCCGTCGCACCAGCCGCCAACTCAAAACTCAAAACCCAAAACCCAAAACCCTCCTCGCGTCGCGCCTCCGACACCCGCGACAAGAAACAAGCCGTCCTCGCCATCGGCTTCCCCGGCACGACCATGCAGCACAAGGACCGCTATGCGTTGGACCTCATCCAGGAAGCGTGCAGCGACATGGGCTCGCGCCTCTTCACGCGCATCCGCGAGAAGCTGGGGCTGGCCTACTACGTCGGCGCGCAACACCTCGCGGGCCTGGTCCCGGGCTACTTCGCCTTCTACTGCGGCACGTCGCCGGAGAAGGCCGCGCTCGTGGAGCAGGAACTTTTGGCCGAAGCGGATTTGCTCCGCACCGAAGGCTTGACCGAGGAAGAGCTGAAGCGCGCGAAAGCTAAAATCGTGGGCCAGAAGAAAATCTCCCGGCAGGACCTCGGCGGCCAGGCGATGCTCCACGCCTTGGATGAACTCTACGGCCTCGGCTACGCGCACCACGAGCAGGACGACGCACATTACGAAGCCGTGACGCTCGCCGAAGTGAGGACCGTCGCCGCGCGTTACTTCGTTCCCCAAGCCAGCGCCGTCGCCGTCATCAGCGGGCCGCTGGCCTAGTGGGGCAGCCGTCCCGGCTGCCTTAGTCTGGCAAGCGTCCCACTTGCAGCACCTGTATCCACCGCGCGGCGGAGGACCACGGCTCGTAGCGCGGGTAAGGCTGCCCGCGCCCCGCACGCCTCGCCCCCCCGTGGCCGAGGGCAACCGGGACGGTTGCCAGACCCGAACAGCCGGGACGGCTGCCCCCCTGCACGGGGGCATGGCTGCGCCCACCGCGCAGGCCGAACCGGTTTTCTGATTGAATGTGCCGGACAGCGGAAGATACTGCGCTCGCATTTTGAAAACCCCGATTGAACAGCGGTCCGAAGTGTCGCGCGCATGAGCCAAGAGCAGTATCTGAAAAGCCCGTGCGCGCACTGTAACGGGCGCATTTCCTTCCCCGTCAGCGCGCGTGGCCTGGCCGTCACCTGCCCGCATTGCGGCCAGCAGACGATCCTCAACGCGGCGGCTGGCGAGAGAGAGCCTGCCGCCGAACCCGCCCCGGCTGCGACCGCCGCCGAGCCGGCCCCCAAGCTCGTGGCGCGAATCACCGGCAACCCCGCCGCCCCCGCCAAGCCGGCGGCCGCCAAGCCGTTGACCGAGGCGCAGAAGGCGGCGATCGCCGCTGCCCGCGCCGCTACCCCCTCCTTCTCGCGACCCGGCGGGGCGAAGCCCGGAGCCAAGCCCGGGGACCAAAAAGCCGTCGTGGTCAAAGCCCAGTGGTCGGACAGTGCCGACGACGAGCCGGATGCCAAGCCGCTGCGGTGCGACTTCTGTGGGATAAAACTGCTCCCCGGCACAACGCGGTGCCCGGACTGTGGGACGGCGGTGGTGGACAAGCCGGCGGTCGTCTCGAAGCCGAACTGGTTCCGCCGCATCGGGCTGGCGCTGATCTTCATCCTCGCGCTCGTGGCAGCGGGGCGGTGGTTCCAGTATGCGCGCTCCGTCGGCCCGAAGAAGGGCGCGGACGGCAAGCCCGTCAAGGAAGGCGTCGAACTCCTCAATCATTCGCTCCAGCAGCAGCCGGGCACGGCCCTGTTCTTTGTGCGGGGCACCGCCACAAACCACTCCGACGTGGCGTGGTTCGAGGTGAAGGTCGAGTGCGAGCTGCTCGACAAGACCGGGGCGTCGCTTGGCAAGTTCTCCGACGCACGGATCGTGCTCGATCCGCACAAGGTCTTCCCGTTCAACATCGCCGTGCTCGACCCCGACGCGAAGAGCTACACGAACATCAACGTCAAGTTCACGCGATGAACCAGCCGGCCTTTCCCGCCTACCGCCCACGTCGCCTCCGACAGTCGCCCGGGCTGCGCCGCATGGTGGGGGAGACGCAGTTGGGCGCGCACCAGCTCGTGCTGCCGCTCTTCGCGCGGTCGGGCAAGAAGGAGCGCCGGCCCATCGGCGCGATGCCCGGGGTGTTTCAGTTGAGCGTGGATGAGTTGGTGAAGGACGCGACGGCGGCGCACGTGGCGGGCGTGCCGGCGGTGTTACTCTTCGGCATCCCGGAGGCGAAGGATGAAAAGGCGTCCGGCGCCTACGCGCGCAACGGCATTGTCCAGCAGGCCGTCCGCGCCCTGAAGCGGGAACTGCCCGAACTGCTCGTCATCACCGATGTTTGCCTCTGCGAATACATGAGCCACGGGCACTGCGGCATCGTGCACCGAGCGGCGGGCAAGGTCTTGAACGACCCCTCGCTCAAACTGCTCGCCCGCGCCGCCGTGAGCCACGCCGAGGCCGGCGCAGACGTGGTCGCGCCCAGCGACATGATGGACGGACGGGTGCGCGCCATCCGCACGGCGCTGGATGCGGGCGGGTTTTCGGACACGCCGATCCTCGCCTACGCGGCGAAGTATGCGTCGGCCTTCTACGGCCCGTTCCGCGAGGCGGCGGAGTCCGCGCCGCAGTTTGGCGACCGGCGGAGTTACCAGATGAACCCGGCCAACGCCGAGGAGGCCTTGCGCGAGGTGGCCTTGGACATCGCCGAAGGCGCGGACATGGTCATGGTGAAACCAGCGCTGGCCTACCTGGACATCTTGCACCGGGTGAAGACGACCTTCGGCTATCCCACGGCGGCCTACGCGGTGAGCGGGGAGTATTCCATGATCAAGGCGGCGGCGGCGAACGGCTGGATTGACGAGCGCGCGGTCACGATGGAGAGCCTGCTGGGAATGCGGCGGGCCGGGGCGGACATCCTCATCACCTACGCGGCGAAGGAAGTCTGCGGCTGGCTGAAAGGCTAGGGTTTTCGGTGCGGGACGGGCGGACGGCGGCCCCCTACTTGTTGCCCATCACCACGACCACGGCCACCACGATGATGATCACCACGAGGAGGCCGCCGATGCCGATGAACACCCACTTGGTCTTATTGCTCTTCTTCTTGAACGGGGAGTTCTTGTCGAAGCTCGTGATCTTCTGCGTTCCAGACTCCAATTCGTTCAGCTTCACGCCCTGCGGCAGCACGGTGGTCTTATCGAGCACCTTCTTGCCCGTAGCGCCCGTCGGAACGGATGCCTCTAGCCGCGCCTCGACGGAGCCGAAGCGCACCGCCTGGCCGACGGGCAGGACGGCCTCGGTCACTTGCTCCCCGTTGATGAACGTGCCGTTGGTCGAGTCGAGGTCCTTCACTACGACCTCGTTGCCCCGGAGGAGGATCTCGCAGTGGTGACTGGAAACCGAGGGTGCGGGGATCTGGAAATTGTTATCCTCCAGCCGCCCTACCGTGGAGCGTTCCGCCTTCAACTCAAAGGACCGCCCAGTGAATCCTTCGGTTAGTAACACAAGTCGCGGCATAGGTGGTTTGGTTTGAAGGGATTATTGTCAGGGCGAAAAACAAGTCAAACCGTTTTACTGAAATTGTCCATTAGCGCTGACCCGGCGCGGTCAGCGATTTGCTTGCCGCCCCCGGCGCGACTGCCCATTCTAGCCTCGTTTTTGAAACTGTTTACCTGACGCCCGATGACTGAACCCGCCATTACCCCCGAGCTGGTCGCCAAGCACAACCTCACGCCGGACGAATACCTGAAGGTGCTCGAAATCCTCGGGCGCCCGCCGGGCTACACCGAGCTGGGCATCTTCTCGGTCATGTGGAGCGAGCAC
>JAYTIO010000103.1:0-7765 GCA_043731805.1 Pedosphaera sp.
GCGGCAGCCTTCACGGCTTCGGGTTCCTTCAGCCACGCGGGCAGCGGGGCATTCGTGAGCAGGCGCGCGCTGAACGGGCCGGCGTTCATCACGCCGATGCCCTTGGCCTTGAGATACGGGACGGCCTCGTCGGCGAAGCGCGTATTCTGCAGCGTGTATTGGTTGTAGCTGAGCACGCAGTCCACGGCGGTCTGGTCGCAGATGAACTTGAAAATCTTCATCGGATAACCGCTGAAGCCGATGAAGCGCACCTTGCCCGACTGCTGAATCTTCCGCAGCGCGGGAAGGGTCTCGTCCACGATCTGCTGCATCGGCACGAACTCGATGTCGTGACAGAGAATGATGTCGAGGTGGTCGGTGCCGAGGCGGTGCAGGCTCACGTCCACGCTCTCGGCGACGCGCTGGGCGCTAAAGTCGAAGTGCGCGAGGTCGTAGCGGCCGAGCTTGGTGCAGAGCGTGTAGCTCTCGCGCGGCACGCCCTTGAGCGCGATGCCGAGCAAGACTTCGCTCATGCCGCGCCCGTAGAACGGCGCGGTGTCGATGAAGTTCAGCCCGCACTCGAGCGCGACGCGGACACTGGCGAGCGCCTCGTCGAGTTTCACGCTGCGGAACTCCGCGCCGAGCGAGGACGCGCCGAAGCTGAGGATGGGGAGGTGGAGACCGGTTTTACCTAGGGGTCGGGTTTGCATATTCTTTAGCCACAGATGGAACACAGATGAAACACGGATGGGAAGTGCCCGGGTCTGTGTTCAATCTGTGTTTCATCTGGGGCTCAAATTCAGGTCGGGAGTTCCAGTAGAGATGCCCCCTTCGGCAGCGCGAAGCACATGAGCGTAGCTTCGCCGTCGCGACACCATGTGCCGGGCGCGAGTTTGAGCGGGGCGGGGACTTCGGTGAGCGGCTTGACGGCGGCGGCGACGCGGAGCAACGGGGGCTTTGGTGAGCGGGCGGCGACGCGGAGGGTAAAGTCCGGGCAGGCGTAGGGTGCGCGGAGCTTCACGGTGTTGCCGGCGCGCTCGATGCGCGTGAGTTCCTTCGCCGCCCAGTAGCGTGCGACTTCGCTCATCTTCATCCAGTGCAGGTTGTCGAAGCGCGCGTGCAGACGCTTCACCACGTCCTGAAAGATCTTGAAGCCGACCTCGTAGCCGTTGAAGTAGATGCCCGTCCAGTGACCGAAGAAGAGCGCCGGCTCGCCGCGCGTGATGACGTCCACCATGCGACCCGCCTTGCCGTCCGCCGTGATGAACTTGTCCGCGCCGCCGGGGTTCGTGCAATCCCATCCGGCCGTCCAGTCGCCCGTGCAGCCAGGCACGTAAACCACGCAACGCGGGTCGGGTCCGTCGAGGCCGGAGGCGTTTTGCACCACCGGTGCAACGCTCTGGTTGCCCTCGCTGAAGAGGTCGGTGAAATAGTGCGGAATCTCTGCGCCGAACACGTCGCGCACGGCTTGGAAGGTCGCCACCGCCATTTGCGCTCGGGCTTTCTTCCCGAACCCGCCGGGCGTGGTGATGCCGTCGCACGGCAGGCCGACGTTCTTCAAGATGCGCAGCGCGTAAGCCATGTATTCCGCGATCTCGTCGGCGCTGCGGCCCGTGGTCCACTCCCAGTTCTCCATAAACTTCGGGGTGAGGTCGGGGTAGGGATGGCCGGTCTTGAGATCAATGACGCGCGTGTGCGTGACCATCTCGGGATGGATGTCCCAGTTCGGCAGCATGGACTCGCGGACGAACTTGAGGCTGTCCTCCACCTCGCTTTTGGTCCAGCCAGGCAGGCCGCGGTCCAGGCGGCCGATGCAGGCGGGATAGGGCACGACGCTGTATTTGCCCCTCACTCCCTGGCTGTCGCAGAACTCGACGAACTTGCGCACGAAGCTGTCGGGAATCTCCACGGGCCACTCACGCCAGTTGCGATGGTAGACCTTGTTTGCGCCGAGATGTGCCGCGTCGAACTGCGGCATCGCGAAGCGGTTCAAGTTCACGAGGCACGTCGAGTCATCAATGATGAAACTGACGGGCACGCGGCTGCGCGGGTTGAGCACGGTGACGCCCTCGGCACGCGGCGGACGCTCACCGCTGGGGGCAACCTGGGCCAACGACGGCGTTGCGCCAGCGGCTAGCACGGCTCCGGCCAGCGTGGTCTGGTGGAGGAATTGGCGGCGGTTCATATGGGCTGGGGTTCAGACGGACTTCCTAGCCACGCGCTTCGCAAAGCTCTCGACGGTGATGACGGCGCGCTTGTGCAGGCCGCGCGCGACGACCTCGTGGGCGTCGCGCACCTCGAACTGGAAGTCCACCGCCCGGGGCTCGCAGCCGATAACGCGCGTGGTGATAGTGACAGGCTGGCCGAGCGGTGTGGGCGCGAGGTGGCGAATCTCGATCTCCGCGCCGACCGTGCGTTCGTGGTCGGTCAGGAAGGAATAGAGCGACTCGCGCGCGCAACGCTCGACCAGCGCCACCAGCCGCGGCGTGCTCAAGACGGCGGGCATCCCGCCCGTGGCGAAGTCAATGACGTGCTCCTGCCCGACGACGAACTTCAGTTCGCCAGCGGTGCCGATGCGGGGCTTCGATTTCATGAGCTAGACAATTTCACCACAGCGCTCAGAGAAGACAGACAGGGAAACCTCACCCTCTTTGATACTGGCTTTCGTGTCTGTGTTCTCGGTGCCTCTGTGGTTCAAAATTAGTTCGTCCGGCATCCCAGCGTGAGCAGCACGTTCGCCCACAACGCCTGATCGCCGGTCTGGATAGTGAGCACGTGGTCGGGCGACTCGACGTGTTTGTAGAAATCCCATTTCAGAATCGGCTCCAGCTTCGCGGGCGAACCGGCCTCGGCGAGCACGGCGCGGAACTCGTTCCACACCGGCGGGTCGCCCTGCTGCGCGTAGCTGTCATCGGCAGGGATGCCCATCGTGTTCACGAAGTCCACGGGCACGGCACTCAGGAGCGCGCGGAGGGCCTGCGCCACCGTCACACAACCAGGCGCGAGGTTCAGGGAGACCAGTTCGGCGTTCGGCCCCTTCTTGGTCGAGGCGGGGTAATTGCCGTCGGCGATGAGAATCTTCGCATGATGGCCGGCCTGCGCGCAGATGCGGAGGATGTCGGGGTGGAGGAGTTGGGTTTTGAGCATGGGAAAGAAGCGGTCGGCTATCAGCGGTCAGCGGTCAGTTTGCGAAAGCTCGCCATCGTCTGCGACGCGGCTGTCTCGGTGTCTGGCAGCGGGAGGATTTCCGCTGAGAGGTAGCCGGCGTAGCCGATGGCTCGCAGCGCGGCGGCGATGGGCTCGGGGTCCGTGTGACCGAGGCCGAGGGCGCGGCGGTTCGAGTCGGCGAAGTGGACGTGGCCCACGAGCGCGCCCGTCTGGCGCAGCGACTCGGCGAGGTTCTGCTCCTCGATGTTCATGTGGTAGAGGTCGCAGAGCAGCCGCACGTTCTTCAAGCCACGCTGGGTGACGAACTCGGCGGCGGCGGCGTTGCGGTTGAGCAGGTTCGTCTCGTAACGGTTCAGCGGTTCGCAGAGGAGCACTTGCCCGTGTGCGGCAGCGCGTTCGCTCAGGGCCGTGAGTTCTTCGGCCAGCCAGTCCAGCGCTTGCTCGCGAGAGACTGCGCCCTCCCAGCGGCCCTGCATCGAGCCGATGATGGTGGGCGCGCCGAGGTAGCCGGCGAGGTTGATGATGCCGTAGATGAACTCGCGCGCCTTCGCGCGCACGGCGGGGTCGGGGTCAGTGAGGCGGAGCTTGTGCTTCACCCAGCCCGCGCCCGTGCCCACGGCGGCGACCTTGAGCGAATGCTTCTGCATGAGTTCGCGCGCCGTGCCGATGGACACGGCATTGGCGGCGGGCGGAAAAATCTCGACCGCATCGAAGCCATGCCGGGCGGCGGCGGCGAACCCGGCGGCGAGGTCGTCCCAATACACGAACGGACCGCCGCGCGCTTCGGGAACGAGGGAGATGGTGATGGCTGACTTCATGCGCGGGTTAAAGTCCGACATTCACTGCCCCACTTTCAATCCTCAAAGCGCCGTCGTCAGTCCCGGTTCAAGCGCGTGCGCACGCGCTGCTTCACACGGCGGGCGAGCGCCTTGAGATGGCTGTGGGGCATCGCCCGCTCCAGCACCCACGCGCGGTGCGGCACGGGCGAGCGGAAGAGGTCTTCGGGCGCGGTGTTCTTCACGTTGAGGCCGGGGGTGAGGTCGCAGTTGGCCTTGGCGAACAGGTGGCGGACCAGCGCGGAGCAGAAGAACGAGTGGTCGCGGTCCAGCAGGTTGCTGCGGCCCCGCAGCGTCGGATGGCGCAGAGCGATGAGAATGCCGAGGATTTCCCGCAGCGAGTAGCGGACGCGGGTGGAGACGAGTTCCAACCCCTCGGCCACGATGCGGTTCACCTGCTCCGGCGGGAGCTGAAAATCGAGGATGGCGAGCGAGGAGTAGAGCTGCTCGTCGTGGTATTTGGTGGTGCGGTTCTCCTGCACCCCGAATTGGACGTGGCCACGGAGCACCTGTATGTCGGACTCGACGATCCACAGGTGGCCGTCGCTGCGGCGCTCGCCGAAGAGGAAGGCGTGCGTCCAGCGACTCCACTGGCCGTCGGGCGTGGCGTGGCGCTCGGCCCGCGCGATGCCCCGATCAATGAGCGAGTCGCCACCGCAGAGGCCGACACGTCCGGACTGGGCGAACTCGTCGAGGAACGCTCGGTTTGAAGTGCCGGGCGGGACGGTGATGCCTTCGGGCATGGGGGAAAGTGGTCAAGGGCTGCGGCCGTGGGCTTTTGCGCTCCAGCTTACTTACCCAGCAGATGCTCGATGACCATCTGGTCAAGGGCCTGGTAGTTGCGGTCGGCGACGAGGGCTTGCGCGGCCTTCTCGTCGAAGCTGCGGACTTTCTCCAGCAGCCGCAGGAAGGTGCGGCGGCTGTTCGTGAGGTGGTCGAGCCAGTGCTCTTCCTTCGTAGTGCGGAACGGATGCACGTCGAAGCAGACGTATTCGCCTTTGCGGCCGTAGCCGTTGCGTTCGAGGGACCGGATTTGGTCGAAGGCGCTGCGGAGGTTCGTGCAGCCGAACGGACGGTCCTGGTCATATTTGAGGCCGTTCTGGTCGTTGAGGTGGAGCGACCAAAGCTTGCCGAAGGCGCAGGCGAAATCAATTTCGTCCGCCGGGTCGAGGCCGGCGAGCGTGGCGTGGGCGCTCTCGATGAGGCAGCCGACCCGCTTCGGGTCGCGGGTGAGCTGCGCGATGGCCAAGGCGTGGCCGATGGTGGGGATGTATGCGTGGTCCATCGGCTCGTTGGGCTTGGGCTCGATGGAGAGGCGGATGCGTTTGTCGTGCGCAAGCATCGCGTCGAAGGCTTCGACGAGCTGATCCACGGCGCGGCGGGCGTTCTTGGCTTCTCGGATATAGCTGCCTTCACGGGCGAGCCAGAGGACGATGAGGTCGGTGTCGAGTTCGTGGGCGATGTCGATGCACACCTTCGAGCGCTCGATGGCGTAGGCGCGGCACTTGGGGTCGTTGCTGGTGTAGCCGCCGTCAATGGTGTTCGGGTGGAACCACAGGCGCGGGGCGACCATCTCGGCAACGAGGCCGAGGCCGTCGAGACGCTTCTTCAGCTCGCGAGCTTCCTTGAGGATTTGCTTCGCGGACTTGTTCTCGATGTCAGGGACCGCGTCGTCGTCGTGGAACATCATCGCGTCGAAGCCGTGCTCTTTGAGCTTGGCGAGCTTCCAATCGAAGGTCTGCGGCGACCGGACGGGCGGGCCGTAGGGGTCCTGGCCTTCACTGATGTTCCAAGGGCCGAAGCAGAATTTGTAGGAGTGCGATTTTGCCATAGATTTCGGCGCGGAGGCTGGCGAAACGCGGGGGCGATGAAAAGGGAAAAGGCGCTCAGTGGCCCGCTTGGCACAGGCGGGCACCCGCGCTACGGCGAATCCCACCCCGCTCGGAGAGCCTCAGCATTTGACAGGAACATTGGGGCAGAAACATGGAGTTTTTCTGACCGGATATTTCTGACCAAAGGGAACGGCTCACGGGACCAACGGAGTGGCTTACCCTGCGGCGGCTGCCTTCCAACCTGATTGGGGGGCCCTGGGGTCGGCCTGGTTCCAGCCAGCAGCGCCTGACTTCAGGCCGTGGCGGGGCGTTCCGTTCGCGTTTCGAGGAAGGCTTTCAGCTCCTGCGCGTGCTTGCCGCCGAAGCCGGGGACTTCGGCGATCTGCTCAACCGTCGCGAGGCGCAGACGGTGGATGGAGCCAAACTTTTTCAGCAGCACCTGCTTTCGTGCGTCGCCCACGCCGGGGAACTCGTCGAGGATGCTCTCGGAAATCTTCCGCAGCCGGAGCTGGGCGTTGTAGCTGTTGGCGACGCGGTGCGACTCGTCGCGCACGCGCTGGAGGAGTTTCACCGCCGGGTGGTCGAGGCCGAGACGCAGCGGCGTGCGCTCGCCGGGGAGATGGATTTCCTCAAACTCCTTCGCGAGGCCGATGATGGCGATGTGGCCGAGGCCGAGCTTCGCCAGCTCGGCGCACGCGGCGTTGAGCTGGCCCTTGCCGCCGTCAACCAGGATGAGGTCGGGCAAGCGGGTGGCGGAAGGAACCTTCGGCACCCACGGCGCGGTGAGTTCGTCGCGGCTGGCGGCGTCGTGGAGGACGGCGTCGAAGGCGGAAGTGGGGCGGGTCTCGGGGGCTTCGCCTTCGTCAGGCAATTGCGAATTGCGAATTGCGAATTGCGAATCGGATGAAGGGGCAGCTCCCGCAGGATTCGCCACTCGCACTTCGCCATTCGCCATTTCCCGCTTCAGCCTTGAGTAGCGGCGGCGAATCGTCTCCGCCATGCAGGCGAAGTCGTCTTGGCCGGTGACGGTTTTAATTTTGAAGCGGCGGTAGTTCGCGCGGTCGGGCCGACCCCGCCAGAAGCTCACGAGCGAGGCCACGGCAAAGGTGCCGCTGATGTTCGAGATGTCGAAGCCCTCGATGCGCTGCGGCGGGGCGGCGAGACCGAGCACCTTCGCCAGTTCCTCCAGGTCGCGCTCCGGGTGGATGGACACCGGCAGTGAGTAAGGCACGCGCTCGAACGACTTCGTCTTCTTCGTCGCGCTCTTGATGTCCTTGAGCAGGTCACGGAGCTGGGCGGCCTGCTCGAAGTCCTGCGCGGCGGCGGCCTTCTTCATCTGCGCCTCCAACTCGGTGGCCATCTCGTCGCACTGGCCGTCGAGGAAGTCGCAGCCGGCGGTGACCTGCATCAGGTATTGCTCGCGCGTGACATTGCCGATGCAGGGCGCGGTGCAGACCTTCATGTGCGCGTAGAGGCAATGCTTGTAGTCGCTGGCGTCGGGATGGAGCGGACGGCAGCCGCGCAGGTTGAACTTGTGGCGAACCAAATTCAGCGTGCGCCGCAGCGCGCCGCCGCTGGCGAAGGGGCCGAAGTAACGCGCGCCGTCGCCAATGCGCAGCCGCGTGAAGGTGAAGCGCGGGATGGGGTCCTGAAGGTTGACCTTGAGCAGGAGGAAGCGCTTGTCGTCGCGGAAGGAGACATTGTAGCGCGGGTGAAACTCCTTGATGAGCTTGCCTTCGAGCAGCACGGCCTCCGCGTCGGACTTCACGACATGCCAGTCGAAGTCGTGGATAGCCTCGACGAGGGCATTGAACTTCAAGTCCCAGCCTATGCGCCGCGAGTTCTGGAAATATTGACTGACGCGCCGGCGCAGGTCGCTGGCCTTGCCCACGTAAACCACCGTGCCGAAGCGGTCCTTGTGCAGATACACGCCGGGCCGGTGCGGCACCT